>JADLGZ010000209.1 GCA_020849075.1 Fimbriimonadaceae bacterium
GCCGCCAATGCCTTCAGCACCGCGCTGACCGCCAGCAATGCGGCCAAGGACGCCAGCAAAGTCGCGACCGAAGTGAAAAGGTCGCAAGGGCCAGCCACCAATACCGTGATCCGCAAGTTCGTGGACCTCGTGATCTTGGATGATGCCGCGACGCCCGCCCAATTTGCTCTGCTCGGCATCACGCCCGCGACTTCCTACGCCGGTCCGGTCGTGCCGCCCGTCAGCTTGGCCTCGGCGCCCAAGGCCGATGGCTCCTGCCGGCTCACCTGGAGCCGCGCCAGCAATGCGCCGGGCACCGTCTGGGTGGTTGAGGTCGCCGTGGGGAGCGGAACGTTCGCCTACCTGGCCACCTCGTCCCGCACCAGCTACGTGGACGACGCCGCCGAACCCGGGATTCAGCGAACCTATCGCGTCAGCGCCCAACGCAATGGCGAGACCAGTTTGCCATCCTCTTCCACCACGATTTATCCATCTGGTGAAGGCGAAATTTTGAGTTTGGCTGCCTAAGAGTTCCATCATTGAGGACCTGGCCCGGGTCGGGGAGTGAATCCGCGCCCGGGTTTTCCTCGTAAAATAGGCGTATGGATGCCGACGCCTTTCACGCTCAGGTCGTGGACCAATATTCTCAGCATATCAATCCGGCCCTCGCCAAACTGATGAACTTTGCCGGCTTTGGCGTCGAGGTGCGCGGGGAAGGCTGCTATCTATTCGACCACGAGGGCCGCCAGTATCTTGATTGTTTGGGCAGCTACGGGGTGTTTTCTTTGGGGCATCGGCATCCAAAAGTGGTCGAAGCCGTCACCGCCCAACTGAACGCCCTCCCGATGTCGGGCAAGGTGTTTTTCAACCCACGACAAGCCGAATTGGCGACCCGCTTGGCGGCGATTTCACCAAATGGTTTAGAGCTTTGCTTCTTTTCCAACTCCGGCGCCGAGGCCGTGGAAGCGGCCCTGAAATTTGCCAAGGGCGCGACCGGCAGAACCAAGATTATCAGCACGATCGGGAGCTTCCACGGCAAGACTTTGGGCACGCTGAGCGTCACCGGCCGCGAGAAGTATCGCCGGATGTTCGACCCGCTCATGCCCGGAGCCGAATTCGTTCGTTTCCCCTCGCCCCAAGAGGGGGCTTCTGCGTGGAGCGAGATGGTGAACGCCATTGACTCTGACACGGCCGCGGTGATCCTCGAAACCGTGCAGGGCGAGGGCGGCATTCATCTCGCCGCGCCGGGCGCCTTGCCGGCAATCCGGGCGAAGACGAGGGAAGTCGGCGCGCTGATGATCGTGGACGAAGTGCAAACCGGCATGGGACGAACGGGGCGGCTGTTTGGCTGCGACCATGAGGGCATCGAGCCCGATATCATGACGCTCGCGAAGGCGCTGGGCGGCGGCGTGATGCCGATCGGCGCGACCTTGTTTACGGAATCGGTGGGCTCGGCGATCTTTAGCGAAAATCCCTTGATGCATACGTCGACTTTTGGCGGAAACCCCCTCGCCTGCGCGGCCGCCATCGCGACCTTGGATGTGATCGAGGCCGAGGGCCTTTGCGAACGGGCTCGGCTTATGGGTGAGCGCATGATGGCGGGCCTGCGCGAGATGCAATCGCGGCATAGCGATCTGGTTTCTGAAGTGCGCGGCATCGGCCTGATGATCGGCGTGGAGTTTTCGATGGACGAAGTCGGCGAACTGGTCATCGCGCAGATGACCAAGCGTGGAGTGATCGCCGCTTACACCTTGAATAACCCGCGCGTGATTCGGATCGAGCCGCCCTTGATCATCAATGAGGCCCAGGTGGACGAGGCGGTGCGCGTCTTTGACGAGGCGATCACGGAAACCGGCGAACTGCTGGCGATGATCGCTTGAGCGGGGAAGTTTCGCTGACCGGATTGGTGCTCCGGCGCTGGGATCAGGGCGAGAGTGACCGCCGCCTGAGCGTCCTGACGCGCGAGAATGGGCGGATTTTGGTCACCGCGAAGGGGGCGCGCAAGTCGGGCTCGCGCCTGGCTTCTTGTTCGGAGCCGTTGGCGCTAGCTTCTTTCCAAATCGCCACCGGGAAGGTGAATAGCTTCATCACGCAAGCCCAGCCGCACGCGGGCTTTGGGAAATTGCGCGCTGATTATGACCGGCTGATTCTCGCCCTGAGCTACGCGGAACTGGTATCTGCGGTCGCCACCTTGGAGCATCCCAATGTTGACCTCTTTGATGGGGCGGTCATTGCTCTGAAGACCATCGAAACCGCCGAAAATCCATTGGTGGCTGCACTTTGGTCGCAGCTGAGACTGATGGAGGTCGAAGGGATCGCCGCGACTTGGGTGGTTTGCGCGCAATCGGCAGGGAAGTTGAACGAGGACCCGGCTTGGATCTCGCCAACCGCGGGGGGTTACGTATCGCCCGCCCACGCGCATGATTATGTTGATTGTTTCCTAGCCTCGTCGGAGGTGTTGATCGGACTCGATCGGCTTTCGGGACTCGAGGCTCCGCCACCGCACATGAAACATGCCGACGAGGCACTGCGGCTTCTCGCGCGCTTCTGGGAACACCATGCGGGGCGGGACCTTCCGGCTACCGAAGCGGCCATGCAGGCCCTTCATGCTTCAAAGTGAAATGTCGAGAAGATCCAGGATGCGCTGGAGATCATCGTCGGAATAGAAGCTGATCTGAATCCGCCCGCCTTTACCATCCTTCTGCAGCTTGGCCGGGGAGCCGAAGTAGTCACCGAAGGCGGTCTCCAGGGCGCGCCAATCGGCGTCCAGCGATTGTGGCTTTTTCTTTGGCGACGGCGTTGCACGCTCGACGGATCGGGCCGCCTTCTCGGCCTCTCGGACCGTCAGTCCCTGGTCAATGATCCGGAAAAAGAGCTCCTTGAGCTTCCGTTCATTCGGGCAGGAAAGCAGGGCCTTGGCATGCCCCTCGGTGATCAACCCGGCCCCGAGCGCCTCTAGGACCTCGTCGGGGAGCTTGAGTAGACGCAGGGTGTTGGAGACGGCTACGCGGCTCTTGCCAACGCGCTGGGCGACTTGTTCCTGCGTCAGGTTGAATTCATCCACCAGCTGGCGATAGGCCAAGGCGCACTCAACGGGCGAGATATCTTCGCGCTGAACGTTCTCGATAAGGGCCAATTGAAGGACCGAGGCATCGGACGCCGAGCGAACACTGATTGGAACGCTCGTGAGCCCGGCCCGCTGGGCGGCTCGGTATCGGCGCTCACCGGCAATGATTTCGTACTTGTGCTCAGCGATGGGGCGAACAACGATGGGCTGAAGAAGGCCGACTGCCCGGATTGATTCGGCTAACTCATCGAGAGCATCTTCATCAAAGTGCTTCCGGGGCTGATCTTTGTTGGGCACGATTTGCCCAATCTCAAGCTCATTGGGCTGAACATCAGACTGCTCCCCAAGGAGTTGGGCCAACCCCTTACCGAGTGCTCTTCTCATATCATCATCCTACCTACGCCAGGACCTCGGCGACAAATCGCATGTAGGCATCGGCCCCCTTTGATTCGGGGAACAGATTTACGGCGGGCGACCCAAAGCCCGGTGCCTCGCTCAAGCGGACATTGCGCGGAATAGCGACCTTGGACACCTTCTCTCCAAAGAATGCATTCACTTCGTCACTGACTTGCTGAGTAAGTTTGTTGCGAGGGTCATACATGGTGAGTAGGACTTTCGCGATTTCGAGCCTTGGGTTAATTCGCCGTCGAACAACATCGATCGTTTTCATGAGTTGGCTGAGTCCTTCTAAAGCATAAAACTCGCACTGCATCGGAACCAACACCCCGTGACAGGCGGCGAGAATGTTTACTGTGAGAATTCCCAACGACGGGGGAGCATCAATGATGATCCAATCGTAGAGCGGCTCAACGGTTTCAAGAGCGTCGCGCAAGACGAGCTCCTTGCCGACAGCATTGAGAAGAACTGGCTCTGCTCCGACGAGATCAAGAGTGGCCGGGATCAGATGCAAATTGTCACTAACTTCGAGGATAGTTTCGTTGCTGACCTTAGCGTTCTCAGCCCCATCATAAAAGGCCTGAAACACATCGAAGAGCGTGTTTTTGATTTGCGACTTGTCAATTCCGAGACCACTTGTTGCATTCCCCTGGGGGTCAGCATCAACTAGAAGCACCCGTAGACCCCTCGCTGCCAATCCCGCGGCGAGGTTCACGGCGGTGGTCGTCTTACCGACTCCACCCTTTTGATTAACCACGCCCCAAATCGCCACGCCCCTATTATGGACACGAAGCCCAGCGTGAAACGTGGACCAGCGGGTATTCGTATATCAAAGTGATATCACAGCGATATCACCTAGGAAAATGGACGAACGAAAAGGTAGGACGCTCCCTGGAGCATTCATTTTGGTGGTTGACTTGCTGCTCATTTTGGGTGGCTTAGGCCTATTGATTTGGGGAGCCCAGAACCAGATCAAGGGAGGCGTATTGATCGGGCTACTTTCCATGATCGTTGGCTTCCTTGTTGCATGTGGATTCCTTGTGATCGAGCCCAATGGAAGCAAGGTACTCATTCTTTTTGGAAGTTACAAGGGTACGGTGAAGGCAGCCGGATTCCACTGGGTCAATCCCTTCACGGTTCGGCGCGAAGTGTCCCTTCGGGCTCGCACCCTCAATGGTGAGCGGCTCAAAGTGAACGACAGCATGGGTAATCCTATTGAGATCGCCGCCGTCATTGTGTGGCAGGTTGAAGATACTTATGATGCCTTATTCCGAGTTGATCGATATGAGGAATATGTTGCCATGCAAAGCGAAACCGCCCTTCGACATAGCGCTAGCATCTTCCCCTACGACGCCGGTGAGGACCAGATTTCCTTACGCCGAAATACGACGGAAGTGGCCGATCACCTTGCTACCGAATTACGAGAGCGGCTCGAGATCAGTGGGGTGAAGATTCTTGAAGCCAGACTGTCCCACCTGGCCTATGCCCCTGAAATCGCTGGGGCAATGCTTCGAAGACAGCAGGCCAGCGCCGTCATTGCCGCACGGCAGATCATTGTTGATGGAGCCGTTGGCATGGTGGAGCTAGCCTTAGCAAGGATTGAGCGCGAAAACTTGGTGAAGTTAGATGAAGAGCGAAAGGCGACCATGGTGAGCAATCTGATGGTCGTGCTCTGCAGCGAGCAAGCCGCTCAGCCGGTCCTTAACACAGGATCTCTCTACACCTAAGATGGCGGAGCGGAAGGCATACCCTTTGCGAATATCGGCGGAGTTATGGGCGGAGATTCAACATCTTGCGTCCGCCGATCTACGCTCGGTGAATGCCGAAATTGAGGCACTTTTACGAGAGGCAATTGATCGGCGAAAGCGCGGCCGCCGAGAACCCGGGCAAAAACGAAGCTGATTCTTCAGCTGCGAATCAGGCAAGCTGGCCGATAACCTCGACCTTGTACTCATTAGTACTCGCTTTTCCGCCTAGGTCTATCGTCAAGCACTTGCCATCACTGCACACTCGCATGACCGAGGACAAGATTCGGTCGGCGATGTCGTGGCGGCCAAGGTGCCTAAGCATCATGATTGAGCTCATGACGAGTGCAGTTGGATTCGCAACCCCTTTCCCGGCAATGTCGGGTGCCGAGCCATGGACAGCCTCAAACACCGCACAGTACTCCCCAATGTTTGCGCCGGGTGCCAATCCTAGGCCCCCAACAAGCCCCGCACAGAGGTCGCTGATGATGTCGCCATAGAGGTTCTCGGTGACAAGAACGTCAAACTGCTCTGGTCGGGTAACGAGTTGCATGCAGCAATTATCAACGATGATGTCATCGCACTTGATCTCGGGAAAATCCTTCGCGACGCGGTAAAACGAATCAAGGAACATACCGTCCGCCATCTTCATGATGTTGGCCTTGTGAACAGCGGTGACACGCTTTCGGCCCTGCTCCCTCGCCATGACCAAGGCGTACTTGCAAAGTCTCTCGCTACCTTCACGGGTGATCACCTTGATCGCAAGGGCCGTGTCCTTCTGGGGCATGAATTCAATTCCTGCGTATAGGTCCTCCGTGTTCTCACGCACGATGATGAGGTCAAGATTGCGATCGCCAAACACTGTCTTAACGCCGGGAAGGACCTTGGCGGGTCTGACGTTTGCAAACAAGTCAAGAGCCTTGCGAAGGGTCACGTTAGCACTACTGTGGCCCCCTCCAGACGGTGTCGTGGTTGGCCCTTTGAGCGCCGTGCCAATCTCCCGGATCGCCTCAATGGTTTCCGCTGGAACTGCAGGCTTACCCTTTTCAACGGCAGCCAAACCGGCTTCTAGAAACACCCACTCTGCTTCAAAGCCGGCGGCCTCCAAAATTGCGATTGTAGCTTGAGTGATTTCGGGACCGATGCCGTCTCCTGGAATGACGGCAATGCGCTGCTTGCTCATGCCTCCATGGTGGCTGATTTCGCCACGATTCTGCTTGAAAATCACGGTAACCGTGACCTTGTCCGGCCGTATTGATGTATATAGAGGTAGGACAATATGAAAGTTCGCATTCTCGGTTTGATCATTGCCGCGCTCGCGATGAGCGGCATGGCATTAGGTGATGGCCTCCTTGGTGGTGGCAAAGGTAATGGCGGCGGAGGTGGTGGATCAAATTCCGGTGGCTCTGGTGGTTCTGGTGGCGGCAAGGGTTCCGGAGGCGGATCTGGCCCAAGTAGAGGATCAGGAGGTTCCGGCCCATCGAAGGGCTCGGGCGGAGGCTCAGGTCCAACGAGAGGCCCAGTTGGTGGCCATAGCGACAATGGCGGAGGAAGCCGAAGCGGGTCACAATCGACTACGGTTAGCTCACGGCGAGATTCGGGAACGCCTCTGATTCAAAATCAACGAATTGGTCGAAGTGGGCGTAACAACTCTACATCCAACAGTAACAACCCTCGTGATCCACGAAATCCGATCATCGTGTCTTCGGTTCCAAGCCGAGATATTCGTAATGGGAGCAATGGGTATGGCAACGGAACGATTGCGCAGCAAGCGCGCCGCGAGGATCGCTCATGGATCAACTATCGGACTGGCTACTACCAATACAGTAGCAATTGGCAGGATTGCAACTTCTGGTACCCATACTACTCCTACACGCCTTCTCAGCATTGCATCATAAGCCCGTTCTACTGGTATAGCAACCTGCCCGGGTACCTCAGCATAACCCGCATTTTCTGGACGGATTCATGCGTTCGCTATGATGATTGGCGTGACTATCGCTATAGAGGCTACGATCGGTACGACAACTGGTCCAATGACCGCGTCAGCGAAGCAGTGAGCGACATTGAAGAAGCCTTCTTGTCTCGCGACTTGAGAAGCCTTGATCGCTTGATTCCAAGGAATACGACCATCACCATAGACGATCGCTCGTACCGCAACTACCGAGTGAGAAGCGATGATTTCTATGACATGATGGCCGACCTCGTTACCAATACTAGGACACGGGATTTTGACATCACACGAGTTCAAACTCGTGGTGACTACGTTCGCGTATACGCCCGACATTCTTTTGAAGATGCTTGGCGCAGGAACAATAATGTCTACATGACGTTCATCTTGCGCGAAAGCCGCTTCGGATACGAAATCGTTGAGTTTGAGACGTCAGGCGACCGCTACTAGGTTATCCTAGATCATCCTCTCAAAGAGCCAAATCTCATAGAGCCCTTTATGGGGGTTAGACTCTTCGTAGCAAAATTGATCCTGCCAGAAGACAAGTCCAATGATTTCTTCGGGAAGGGCTGGATTGGTTCCGACGATGGAACCAAGATAGCCGTCCAGGTACCGGAGGGACTCAACGATATCGCTCATCTCCTCAAGGAGCGTATCCGAGTAGCCGGGATCAGCTCGTCTCATGCTCAGCGAACAGCACTGTCCCACTTCTATCTTGCGGGCCGGTGACCCATGAATCCGATGCGGCAAGACTGGGTGAACATCCGGTGCGCCGAAGGCAGACTCAATCCGGCCTTCTCCAGCTAGGTTGATCATGTGAGTCCATGCATTGTCATCGGGCGAATCCACCAGGCACGAAGCGATCGCGAGGTGATTCCCAGGATTCATGGGATCAACCCATAAGCTCAATGCTTCATTACGATCACCGCTCATTGCCGACTGGGCAACCTGCTGAGCCATCTCGTCCACGAGACCAAGGGTCTCCTCCGCTACGTAACAGCGGGCTAGGGCAATGCTGGGATACATGCTGTGTTCCATCTTACGCCAGATTGGGAACATTTGCTTAGGGATTTGCAAACTACCCTGAAGTTTGGGTTTGGAAAAACCAAGTA
>JADLGZ010000210.1 GCA_020849075.1 Fimbriimonadaceae bacterium
CGGCACGATCGTATTGGGAGGCAGGATATCGGCGCACTCGGGGCTCGCGTAACTCAATACACCAGGGGCTAGTGAAAAGAACTCGATGGCTCGCCGGAGCACTCGGAGCCCATCTTCCGCAATATCTGCGTTTCCTAACAGGAGAGTCGCCTGAAGGGCGGCATCGCTGTAGGCTAGGTAGTCGGCTAGGCAGGCGGGTTCCGCATCGCCTCTCGGGTCTCGTAAGACGTCATTCTCGCCCGTTCGCAGGTTCTGCAATTTTTCGAAAAGGTCACTCGCCTTCCTTGCCAGAGCGGGGTCACCGAGGAGGCGAGCGCAAGTCAGGAGGCGAGCCGTTACGTAGCCATGGATACTTGCCGTCACTTGGTTCGTGAACCTTTGCTCAACGTCCGCCTTGGTCTGCCTCAGAGTCTCTAGCACTGCCAGTACCTGCCCCTTCTTGTCAGAGAAACTTTCGCTGCTCGTGACCTTGGGGAGCATCGCGGGATTCTTTCTTGGGTCAAGGCGCAGGAGGTCAACGCCTCGGTCTCGGGTGATCCCGTCCACGTGGTCGGCAAGGAATCTCGGCGAAAAGCTTGATCGCCGACTCCGATTCGCAGCCTCATCCCCATAGCGGTTCGCAACAACCCAACCCTCGTGCATGAAGTCGGTGGTCAACTCCTTGCATGCTTCTTTCGCAATCTCTCGGTAAAGCTCATTATCACCGGCCCTCGAAAAGACCTCGGCTAAGGCTGCATTTGTGACCGCGCTCTTCTCGAAATCGGGATTCATCAAGGCGGGCTGCCTTGCGCAGGAGAAGAAACCCCCATTCACCCAGTCCACCATCCCACTTGTCGCAAGTTTCTCCAACGAGAGTGTGGCTTCGACAGGAGCATGCTCCAAAAGGAAAAGGAGAGGCGTTGCTTGGAGGCGTGTACCGTATTTGGCTGGCCAAGCCCCAGAACCGGGGTCGCGAGACTGTAGCAAAGCCTGCAACTGCCCCTTGAAATTAGGTTCTTCAAAGGATGCTTCAATGAGATCCTTGATTTGGCTACGTTGAGACGTACCAGCCGGTATGTCCTTCGTACGAGCCTTAACGTCCATGTAATAGGCGATCGAACTCGATAAGCTACTTTGCATTACGGAAGGGTTCGTGCTTGTGGGCAGGAGTGAGCCATAGGACATCCCATTCGAATTCAGGTACCAGATTTGGCAAGCCGGATCCCAGCCATCCATCGGACGTCGCACCGGGTCGTACGCCGCGGCCAGATACGGGTGGGCGATCGCATCCACGCGAACAGGAACAAAATTTCGGCGAATGGTGTCGGCGGTTTCCGAATCGGTCAGCCCATAGCGATCCAATAGCTGCCCGGTTAAGCTAGAAGCTTGACCAATAAGCAAGAGGATCAGCTTGTCCTCCCGTCGAGCTTGGGCAAACGTCTCTTGGCTGAGAGTTCGCCATTGAATGGGTTGGGTCGCACCTGCCACAAGGTAGGGGTCCGATTCCCTTTGCATGGCGTTGAGAGGCGGGCGCGGAATGTACTTCCTTAGCGTAGCGCCGGCTAAGGCAACTAGTCCGACCAATATGACCGACCACGTAGCTGCTGGGTAGTAAGATCGCGTGCGTCGTTGCGGCATGCCTAGTACACAGTATGGCGAAAAGATATACTGGTGCCAATGGGCATCACGTTGGATGAAGTTCGGCACGTCGCAAAATTGGCTCGGTTGGAGATGGGGGAGACAGACCTGGTCGCTCTGCAGAGCGAACTAAATGCCCTCCTCGGACACTTTCAAGACATCAATTCGATTGATGTGGCAGGATTGCCCGGTAAGCCCCACGCCGTTCCGCTCCAAAATATTTGGGCGGACGATGAGCCATTGTTGGGGCTACCCCGCGAGAGCGCCCTCCAGAACGCCCCCGCCGCCAAAGCGGGCCTTTTCCTTGTGCCGACTATCATCGAAGACTGATGTCCGCCCTTTCACAACTCTCGGCAACCGAAATCGGGGCAAGACTCCGAACACGTGAACTCTCAGTGAAGGAGGTTGCCGAAACATTTGCGACCGCCGAAGATCGTGTTGGGGCATTCATTACTCGATCGAAAGAGTTGGACGAGCAGTGTCTTCGAGCTCAATCCCTGATTGATGAAGGTGTCGGAGGACCACTGACGGGGGTACCCGTAGCCGTCAAAGATAATATCAGCACCCGCGGCCTACTGACGACTTGCGCCAGTAGGATACTTGCCAACTATATCCCTCCCTACAGCGCAACGATCATGGACAAATTGGAAGCCCATGGGCTCGTGAGTTTAGGCAAGACGAACCTTGACGAGTTTGCGATGGGGGCTTCAACGGAGACGAGCGCCTATCATGTAACTCGCAACCCCTGGGACTTCGAGCGATCACCCGGGGGCTCGAGCGGCGGATCCGCCGCCGCAGTATCTGGTGGTCTATCCCCCCTAGCCCTCGGCTCCGATACCGGCGGTTCAATTCGCCAGCCGGCCGCCCTATGCGGCATTGTTGGGTTCAAGCCGACGTACGGCCGGGTCTCCCGTTTTGGACTCGTTGCCTTTGCTTCTAGCCTTGATCAGATCGGACCTTTTGGTAAGTCGGTGGAGGATTGCGCCAACCTTGCAGCGGTGATAAGCGGCCACGATAAGAAGGATGCAACGTCCCTTCCCAGAGGTCCTATCTCAACCATAAACC
>JADLGZ010000211.1 GCA_020849075.1 Fimbriimonadaceae bacterium
ACTTGGTGAAGTTTGACAAGCGAAGCAAGTTCAGCACATGGATCTACCGTGTTGCCGTGAACCGGAGCATCCAACAAGCACGCTCAATCAAGAACCAACGACTTAATGTGCCCCTTGATGAAGCGGCTGAACAACCGATTGCGAGCGAGGAGAGCCACCGTGATCCCCGCGTATCCTATGCCCTAAGTAAGTTGGCGCCTGACGACCGCGCTACCATCACGCTTTTCTATTGGGATGACCTGAGCCTTGGAGAGATCGGTGAGAGCTTGGGCATTAGCGCCAATGCCGCCAAAACCCGACTATTTCGGGCCCGCGAACGTTTCAAGCACTTCTACGAGGAGGCCCCAGAGTAGTGGATAAGAGCATTGATGAACTGATGTGGTTCATTGCTGAGGAGGGCGACCACCAAGCGGTTGATGGCTTTATCAAGCGATACCCGGAACTTCGGGCTGAAATGGTAAAGCGGATGAATCTAGTTCGGGAAGTCCGTGGGGCAAAGCCGGACAGCCAAAAGCCGAAGTTTATGCCTCGGGATGAGGTTCGCCAATTGACCGCGCCGAGGCCCCGTTTTGTCCTTGTTGCCGGGGTTGCGGCCAGCCTTGTAGCTGCCTCTTGGGCGGGCTATGCCGCCTTTACATCCAGACACACCGAACCCAGTTCCCAACCACCCAAGACCCTCTCACGACACGAGCAGCCCAACAATCCTCGCCTCAAGCCCGGCTACGATCCAAACCAAAATGTCGTGCCACCTCAACCTCCGGCACCCAAGCCAATTCCGGCTTACGAGAAGTTGGTCACGCTGACGTCCGAATCCATCAGCCTGATGTTTGTCCTTGATGAGATCAGTCGCCAGACAGGAGTGCGAATTCAACTCGCGCCAGATATGCCTAACCCTGACGTTCGGGCCTTCTACGAACAAATGCCGGCCCTTGCAGTGCTCAAGGATTTAGGTGCTCGTTACGGATTCTCGGCCTTCAGCCAAGAGAATGACCACGTGCTCATCGTCCCAGCGGTTGACCCCAATGCGCCAACTCCAACAGCACCGCCGGAGCAGGCTCCCGGGCAAGACAAACCGCGCCAGCCAAGCCCGAACGACTCTGGCCTACCTGCCATCTCGGAATCTCTGTAAGGCCATTCAGCGTCCCAAGTATCAGGATGGATCAACCAACCCGCGCCGATGATGTCGTTGAACAGAACACGAGCCAAGCGGTAATTGCCGGGGTCTTAGCGGCCCTATGCCTCATCTTGGGGATCGTATTCATCGCCTATGGATCCTTGTCCCTTGCGGGCTGGGTCTTGGTGACGATCGGACTAGCGCTTACCGTTTTTGCGGCCTTCCGCCTGATCCAGAACAAGCAGATTCCAATCGAGAAGCTAGGGTGCCCGTACTGCCAGTTTCAGAATACTTTGACCGCTAAGCCGGAGAAGGACATCATGTGCCGTTCGTGCGGAAGGATGATCCCCATTGAGAATGGCGTTATCCTGCCAACCTATCACATCAAGTGTAAGGAGTGCGGGAAGGATAACTTCTTCAGCCGCCGAACGATCAAATTAATCTGTGAGGACTGCGGCAAAGAAGTAAACCTGGACAATGTTCGCAATATGATTCAGTGAGTCTAAATGCGATGATAACCCGTGGTGGCCCCTATCCAAGTGTCTTCAGTGTTCTTACTAACACTGCTCAAATTCCCCCGGCTGACCCTCACCAAAGTCCCTGCTAGGATGGGGGTACGGTTCCAAAAGTACATGAGTCGCACCTCGGCTTTGCTTCGCCCACTAGGCGTCTCAATGAACTCAGCGTACTTCACCTTTCGCTGCAGCAGGTAGGATTCCGGATACGCAAGCTCCTCAATCGCCTCCCTGGTGACATCAACGATAACGCCCGCGCCGGCGAACGAATAGAGCGGCTTGAGGACGTAGTTCTTGAGGTCCTTAGGGATCTCCTTTAGGTCGCTAACAAAGTGGCACTCGGGGACGGCCTCGCCCTGCAGGAATGGAAGCGAATGTTTGCTAAGCTTGTGGAACCAGCTGGGATGGGCTACCCACTCGACATCCACATCATCAGTCGGGTGGAAGCGCAGACTCATGTCCTTTTGGCTCAGTTCATCGAAGATAACGCGGTTGTAGATGCGCTTAATCGGACGGCCCTGCATGTCTCTCACGGTGCGCCCGTCCTTGACCAACTCACTCAGGCAAACGGTTCGGATGCCAAGCATCTCCTCGGTACAGGCAAAGTCAATCTTCGTACGCTGCTTTTCGGGCTCGATCTCGAGCAAGACCACTTCTTCGCTTGGTAAGTCGCCAACCACGATCTTGCGCAGGTGATTGAGGTAACTGGCTTCGTCTAGTCCGCTCCAATACTGCGAGGTGCTCTCGGGCACCAAGTCGAGCTTTCGATAGGCGCGGTCTAGGGCTACCTGGTAGCAGAACATGCTCGCGAAACCCTGCAGTTCGATCAGCCTCGGCACGAGTTGCCCGTTCTCCTCCGCAATTGCGAAATCAATCTGAACAAACGCCGGGTGCGGCTGTGGGTTGGGCACCTCTAACCCGCTAGGAACGGCACCTGCCGCATGCTTCTCAAACTCTGGGGTCTCGATTTGGCGCAGGATCTGATCACCAGCATCCTGTAAGGTCCGAGCCCATTCTTCCGTAAAGAAGATCGGAGTTTCGCAAATGCGAAAGCCGGCTTTCCAATGGTAGGGATCATTCACTGCGGCAACAAGCGGTTCGTACTTATCGTCCGACCACCTTTGTCTGAAATCCGCCCTCAGTACTGAGTCCATGATTAAACCTTGCTCATAGCAACGCGGAGGAAATTGGGGAGGAGTTGCGTGTGCGTCAATTGCACCTTCGTCAAGTCCCCAAGGTTCTCCTTGATCTTCTCAATCCGATCGAGTCCGTGCTTCCCGGCTAGTTGCTCCACCATCGCCGGGTCATCAATATAAGCTTGCATGCTGGATTCATCGGCCTCAGGGTGGAATTGGGTGCCCACAATTTCGGGCGTAAAGCGAATTGCCATCGCTGCCCTTTCTAATCTCACATGAGGTCGGTCCCGCTCAATAGCCAACACTTTTGCACCAAAGCGATCCATGGCTTTGACATGGGGCTGGACGACCTGCCAATCCCGGCTATCGATCACCCAAAATGGGTCCGGTAGGCCCTCAAGGACCGGGTCCACCGCTCCCGCCTCGGTTCGGTTCATTGGATAGATGCCAAATGCGGGCTTCCGCCGCCGCGTGACTTCAGCCAAACCCCAGTGGATGCAGGCCATTTGATAGCTGTGACATATCAAGAAAGCAAAGCGCTTCTCATCACCCTTGTTGACCTCAAGTAGCTCTTCGAGAAAGGAACCCCACGGCTTGCCCCATGACTCGCTCTCAACTTCGTGCGGATCGCCAGGCCCGCCCGTACTCAGGAAGAATCGATAGTCCTTGACCTTCGGGACTTCGCCCTTTCCCCGAACGTCGTAATGATCAATTTCCAACCCCGCCGCCTTGGTGATTGCCTCAATACAACGCATGCCCTGATTGACATGCCCACAATACTGATCGAGGACGGCAATCCTCACGCCTTGGCCTTGGCTCCCTTTGTGCTCACTGCCGGAGCCGGTACGCCAAGCCCGATATGGGTGTCCGCAATGATGCTGTCTATCACCCCTTCCAAGCTCTTGGAGCGTTCAAATGCTTTTCGTTGACGAATGGCACCATTGCCTTCCTTGATCATCGTGCGCAGGTAATCGAGTTCTTTCGTGGTGCCCAATTCATTCGCCTCTTCCTGCACAAAGTCGTAAAGCTCCTCAAAGAGAGAAGCGAACTCAACTTCTTCTCGCTTGGCAAAATCAATCAACTTCCCTTCCGTCCCGTAGCGGGCCGCTCGGAAGCGATTTTCATCCGTCATCATGCGCCGGTAGATTCGGAACGTCATGTTCGAACGGTGCAACTTGTAAAGCTTGGCTACGAGGGCTTGAATCATCGCCGTTAGGGCCAAGGTTTCTTCCACACGCTGCTGCACGTCGCACATGCGAAACTCAATCGTGTCGAACGTGGGGTGCAATCGAATGTCCCACCA
This sequence comes from Fimbriimonadaceae bacterium, assembly GCA_020849075.1. Lineage (GTDB taxonomy): Bacteria > Armatimonadota > Fimbriimonadia > Fimbriimonadales > Fimbriimonadaceae > JAFLBD01. The sequence continues at coordinate 4,069 of JADLGZ010000211.1, forward strand.
AATCTTCTTGGGATTATCAATGCAATTGAGCTTGACCAAGAGCTTCACATAATCTTCGTATTCACTCAGGCTGTGGAAGTGCTGGGGCAAGCCCGTGCGCGGGAAGCTCTCGAACACCTTCACCCGGTAGCTAGACCAGCCGCTATCCTGTCCCACCCAATAGGGCGAGTTGCAGCTCAGTGCCAAGAGGTGCGGGACAAAATAACTCGCCGCATTGATCACGTGTATCGCCGCTTCACGATCGGGGAACCCCACATGTACATGCAAGCCGAAAATCAAGTTCTTGCGGGCGACATTTTTGAGCTCTTCGACCAATATCTCATAACGCTCATGAACCGTGATCTCTTGATCGTGCCAATCGCTCATCGGGTGGGTGCCCGCGGCGGCAATGGTCATGCCCTTGAACGCCGCAACCCGAGCAAGCTCCGTCCGCAGGGCCGTCACTTCCTTGCGCGCTTCTTGGATATCTTTACAGATGCCAGTGCCGGTCTCGACGACGCTCTGGTGCATCTCGCGCCGCGCGCTCTCGCGCAACACGATATTGTCCTGCTCCAAAACTTCCTCGATGTGCGACCGAAGCTCCCGCGTGCTCGGGTCAACGATCTGGAACTCTTCTTCAATTCCCAGCGAAAAGAAGCCCTTCTTCCTTAGTTTCTCCACCATGTCAATCTCTCCTCAGGAAGGGGGCGCTTCGTTGGGCCACCGATTCTCTTAAGCCTTGGCCGGCACCTTCTTCTTGGCCGGAGCCT
>JADLGZ010000212.1 GCA_020849075.1 Fimbriimonadaceae bacterium
CTCGCCCCCTCGTGAAAGACAAAGATGAACTCAGCGGCAAGCATCCCGATTAAGGTCACGGCCTTGCCAACTAATGTGCATGCTTTCCCGAACCTACGCTCAATTGCCTCAGCAAGGCCTTGAATGCTCTGCACAGGTTTCTTGGTTGTGATAAAAATCGGGTGAGGGGTCATCACGAGGATCGCCCTCGGTGCCACCCTGATCGTTCCTCTCCCATGGCCGGGAATTACGAGATCAAATGGAAGTGCCCAAGAGCCAAACCGATCCAATGTGTAGATTTCGGAGCCTTGCAGGGCCTGGTTGTACGCTTCAACAAACTGGGCCCGCGACTCGGGTCGAAGAAACTTATCAACTAGTTCAAACCGTGTCTGATAGCATGTTTCCGTATTGAATTGAAGCAGCTCTGTCGTGCTCGTTGCCTCAAGACCAACTGGTTCCTGAGCAACAAACTCATACATCGCGGACAAGAGCGAGCGGTAATATTCGCCCAAACTGCCCTCGCTTGATGCGGAGCAAACGAGAGACCGCAAGGCATCAGCCTTGCCTTGTGCACGATCAGCGTTGCACTTTGGTACCCGGGCGAGGGTTTCATCAATGGCCCAATCCAATGCTTCTAGCAAGGTGCGTTCGAGGGGCGGAAAGCTGGTTTCAGCGACAACAGAAGAGTTATCGCCGTTGAAAACCACCCCCCGCCATCCCCAGGCTTCCGTAAACTGATCAAGCGCCGTCGGGCGCTCTCGAAGCACTTTCCCGAGTTTGACGCCAGCTTTCACTAGAGCTTCGCGCCGCACAACGGTTTCGCTCCCAAACATCGCGCTAAACTCGCCGGCTGCGCTCCAAAGATCCTTAGTTGACGTGTCGTTGTGTGGAAGCACGGCATACTTGCCATTTCGCCGTCCTCCTCCGTGCTTGGCAAAGTAGTCCGTGTCATGAACTCCTGCCACAAACTTGCGCGCATACCCAAGCGCCTGAGACTGAAGGGCGACTCCCGCCTTCATGGGTTCATCCCAAAAGGCCGTCTGACCGAGAGCTAAGAAAGGGGCGTCTGGCGCAATATGGGCCAGTTCGGCAAACACGGTTTCGTGCGATGGGCAGCAGGACTCCAAACTTGTTCCTTCTACGCAACTCACGCCGTTGAGATTCACAGACGCGACATTGGGTTCACAGGACGCCCATTCACACGAACCTCAAAGTGCAAGTGGGGCCCCGTAGCAAGCCCAGTAGAACCAACGGCGGCGATTTGCTGCCCTCGAGTCACCCGCTGACCAGCGCTCACATAAATACGTGAGCAGTGCCCGTACAGAGTCGAAACCCCTCCGCCATGGTCAATAACGACGGCATTGCCATACCCGCCCCGGTATCCTGCCGATATAACGGTGCCCGAACCGGCGGCCACAATTCGAGTGCCGGTACCGGCCCCGAAGTCCACGCCTGCATGAAGGCGACTCCGCTTTAGGATGGGATGGAAGCGGTTCCCAAAGCCACTTGTGATGCGCCCAGCCACCGGGCGAATAAATCCGCCGCGAAAGACCGGTGCGCTCGAATAACGGGCTTGGTAGGCCTGGATCTGGGCGGCAATCGAATCACTCTCTCGATCCAAGGCATCGTACTGCTCGTTGAGGCTCTCGGCCTTTGAGTACAGTTGCGATAAATAGCCTCGCTTTCGAACCTTGGCACCGTAGAGTTCGGCCTTGTAGTCCCTTTGGCGCTCAACAAGCGTGGCAATCTTTTTTACAACCGCATCTTGCTTCGCTTTCTTCACCGCAACTTCGGCGAGTTTTACCTTGACTTCTTCGAACAACTCCCGGTCTTGGGCGGCCACTCGCTCAAGAACCGCCTTTCTTGAGGCGAGATCACCTAGGCTCCGGCTTGACAGGATCGCCGTCACTGGACTCTTGGAATTTTGCATATAGATCGAGCGAAGACGACCACCAAGTTGATCCTGCTTTTTGCCCAATTCCAGTTTCGCCTTTCCTAGTTCCTTGACCAGGACAGTTTGCGCACGACGACTCTGGTCTAGCTCCTGCTGGGTCTGCTCAATTGAATTGGCAAACCGATCCATTTCGCGATCAACCCATTGGATATCCCCAGCCACTTCCTTGGATTCCCTACGGGTCTTGCTAATCTCCTTTTGGATCGCAGCCTTCTTCTGATTGAGATTCCTCAGCTTTGAACTAAGCTGCTTCGTAGAGTGCTTGGACTTTTGCGCATCTACACCAGAAACTAGGCTCAGCACGAGGCACCCTATGATCCACCATCTGGTTAGTTTCATGCAATTCCCCTCGGATCGCGTACGGCGAACATTGAACAGATTAACCCATACAATGCACCCAATGCCACCAATGACCCAAAAACAAGAACGAGAGGTAGTGATCCCACCCGAATGAACCCCGCAAAGTTTGCCATGAGTCGAATGAGTAGCTGATGGCCAGCCAAGATCAGAAAGGAAGCAATTAGCCCGCCAATCGCACCCTGAATAATGCCTTCAATCAGCAAAGGGATCACGATTGTTGACCGGGTTGCTCCGACAAGACTCATTATTCTGATTTCTCGCCGCCGTGCGACAATGGTCATACGAATCGCATTGTAAATCAGTACGGCGCTGGTGAGCAACATCAGGCCGCCAAGCGCCGAGCCGACCCAGCGAAGCAACGTAAGGGTCTGCGACAACAAGGCTTGGGTTTCGCCTTCGTACTTAACCCCCTCCTTCTCCACGATCGGCATCTTACGGATGGAAGCAGCTACCTTATTGGCCTCGTCCACATCGCTTAGGCTCACGTTGAAGGCATCCGGCAACGGGTTTGATATTCCTTTTGTGATATCGGGCATTTCTCGTTGAAGCTTCGCCCACGCTTCGGCCTTGGTCACGAGTGCGACTTTCCGGACACCCTTGAGCTTGCCAATCTGTTCCATTGCCTGCTTTGTTTCAAAGTCGGTTCTCTTGTCAACAAGGAACACGCGGACTTCCAATTTGCTTGGCAAAGTCTCCGCGTAGCCGGCAATACCCCGGTAGGCAAAGGCCATGCCCCCCAATAGGAAGAGCGCCATGCAACTCGTCGTGATAGCTGCAAAGCTCATCCAGGTGTTCCGTCGAAGAGCAGTGAATGCCTCGCTAACCAAGAACTCAAGGCGATCAAGCATGACTGATCTGCCCCTTTTCCATGGTGACAACTCTATGCTGGCTAAACTTCTCCAGAACCAAGAGATCATGGGTTGCAACTAAGACAGTTGCCCCCTGTTGGTTCAACTCCTGCAGGAGAGAGATGATCTCAATGCTGTGGTCAGCATCAAGGTTCCCGGTTGGTTCATCGGCAAGAATGAGTTGCGGTGAGTTTATCAGAGCCCTTGCTATGGCAAGACGTTGCTGCTCACCGCCGCTCATTTCGGTAGGGAACGCGTCGGCCCGATGGGCCAAGTTCACGTTTTCAAGAATCGGCTCAATGGCTTTGCGCACCTCGATGCGTCGCTTCCCGACCGCTCGCATCGCATAACCGATATTTTCCCAGGCTTTCTTTCTCGGCAACAGACCAAAATCTTGGGGCACGATTCCCATGCGCCGCCGCAAACTGGGAACGTCGCGCTCAGGCATGTTGGAAACGTCCAACCCATCAAACGATACGGTCCCTCGGGTCGGCTGCACTTCGCGACTCAAGAGCTTCAGGATGGTGGACTTACCACTCCCTGTCCGCCCTACGAAGAAAACGAACTCACCCTTCTCGACCGTAAAGCTGACGTCCGTGAGAGCCCGAACGTACTTGCCGTACTCAACACATACTCCCTTGAACTCAATGTTCGCAACTCCAGCCAAGAACCCAAGGGTACCTCGGAGGACAATTAGATTGGGATCAGTTAACGACAACCCCATTCAACCCACGATGCATGACACAATTTTCACGATGATAGGCCGAGTGACCGAAGAGCTCATCCGAGTCCGCTACGCCGAAACCGACATGATGGGGCACGCCTACTACGCGAATACCTTCGTCTGGTTCGAACAGGCCCGTTCAACCTATTTCCGAGAACGGGGAATCCCCTACAAGGAGATTGAAGCACGCGGCTACAAATTTCCCGTAGTCGAGGCTCATGCGAGATACAAAGGAGAAGTTAAGTACGACGATGAGATTACGGTTCGGGTATGGGCGGCTGAGTTGAAGCGGGCGGCCGTACGCCTGAATTACGAGGTTGTACTTGAGGGTGAGGTCGTAACGGAAGGCTACACTTGGCACGTTTGCGTGGGGAGTGCATTCAAGGCCGTGACCCTGCCGGAATTCTTGCGCGAACTAATCGAACAAGCCTGAGAAGCTTGCCTCTAGGAACTCCATCGTGTGAAGCACTTGAATTGAACTAGAGCGCTCTGCTCTGGCTTGCTCTATCCATGCATGACACCCCGGATTGCCGCTGACCACAATGTCAGGTTTCGCAAACTCAATCGAGCCCCACTTTTGATCGAGGAGGTGTTTCGCCAGAATAGGCTGCTGCACGTTATAGATCCCGGCACTCCCGCAACATCGGTCACTATCCGGAATCTCCACTAGCTCGGTACCTGGTACGGAACGAATGAGCTCCCTTGGTTGCCGGCGAACCCCTTGTCCATGCGCTAAATGGCATGCATCGTGGTACCCAACACGGCAAGCTAACCCATCCGACATTTTGAGAGCGTCCACCAATCCATTCTCATAAAGGAACTCGCTTACGTCCTGGGCCGTCGCTCCGTATTCCTTGAGGTGACTTCCGCATCCAGCAGAATTGGTTAGCAGGACAATGTCACGAGGCAAACTAGTAACCAGTTGGTTAAATTTCGTTCGAGCCTCTTGAAGGTCTCCCGAGTGAGCATGAAGAGCACCGCAACACTGGTTTCGAATCTCGATGACTTCAAAACCAAGGCGCCGCAGTAGGCGGATGGTTGCTTCATGAACGTTTGGAAACAGGGCGTCCATGACACATCCCCGCAGAAGGGCAACTTGGCCCTTGATCGGGGGGAGTCCCTCAAGAGGCGGATAGTTTCGTAACTCTTGGGGCCGTGGAATCCTTGTGCTCGTCGGTTGCTTGGTGAGCAACCGGCTGATAAAGCTTGGTAGCTTGCGTCCTGGCAGGAGAGCGGCGAGTTGAAATTGGCGCCGAGCACGCTTGACGTCCGTGAGTTGGCGCAACAGGCTCGACCGCCATCGCTTTGAGGGCATTTTGGCCTTTGCCAGTTCAAAAATTTGCCCGTAATGGACGCCGCTCGGGCAAGCGGTCTCACAAGCCCGGCACCCCAGGCACCGGTCCACATGAGGCGCGATCTCGGCCCAACCAAGTTTGTTCGTTTCCGCGCTCCGAATCAAATAGATTCGACCACGCGGGCTTTCCGTTTCTTCACCCGTGATTTGGAAGGTGGGACAGGCCTCCAAACAGAAGCCGCACCGTATGCACGCCGCCGTCAAATCGCTGAGGTTATCGGTCTCCATCAAAATGCCCCAAAGACTCCAGGGTTTAACTTTCGAGTTGGATCAAAGAGCCCTTTCAAAGCAAGCAGGATTCGCAGCTCAGATTCGCTTAGTTCCGGTTCAGCCGACGCAGGCTCGGAAGGCTTGGGCCGGCGCCCCAATGGGACAACCCGAAGACTATAGTCAACTGGAAACAGAAAGGCATCGCGACTCCCCACCACGAATTTGTGTATTTCAAATCCGGCGACGCTCTTCGTTACCTGAGCACCGCTCTTGACGATCTCACCGGCCGCTGATACGGCGGTCATTGCTAGCACCCAGTTGCGCCAGCCAACGGGTTGGTTCCACCCGATCGCATAATTCAAAAGCCCGCTGCCTTCGACGGGAAGGCCCAGGTTGTACGAGGCGAGTTCCTGTTCCGCCCGCCTGACATCCCACCACGCAGGGATACGAGCCATAAAGTCTTCTGGCGAGACGAAGAAGCGGTCGTCAACATCCGGCACGAAGGTTGGCTGCGGGTGTGTAACGAGGAGCTCGGCCGCCGCGACCCGGTGTGAAAGCTCGGTCATGTCGCGGCTCCTCTCCAGCGACGACGATGTTCAATGCAGCCCTTTTGGTTCGGGATTACTTTACAGGGATTACAAAGATTGCCCGGGCTGAAAGCTCGTCGGACCCAAGACTGCATTATCAGGTCAGCCTCAGTGAACATAAGGGGCATCATATCAATCTTCTCAATTCCGATGCCGTGCTCTCCAGTCAAGCTTCCACCAAGCTCCACGCAGCGCCTCATGATGGCCTCCCCGGCCGCAACAACACGCTCAACGGTGCCCGGAATCCGGTCATCGAAGTAGAAACACGGGTGTAGATTCCCATCCCCGGCATGGAAGATATTGGCGACCCCAACCTGATGCTCGTCGGCAATAGCATAGACAAACTCCAGCATCTCAGGAAGCCTTGAAGGCGGGATCACGCCATCGTGGGTCACGATGGTCGGGGCCAAGCGCCCCATCGCGCCAATTCCTTTCTTGCGCGCCAGCCAAAACCGCGATCTTTCATCCTCATTTTTAGCCAATCTGAAGTCGAGGGCCCCCGAACTCAGTTCGCCAACCCGTTCAATCTCCGCCCGGCATGAGGCTGGTGCACCATCACACTCGACAAGGAGCATCGCTTCCGTATCAGGATGAAACTCTAGGCCGAAAGCCATCCGAACGGCCTCGAGGATCCGCCTATCCATCAATTCAAGCGCGGCGGGAACAATGCCTTCTCGAATGATCGCTGATACCACTTGGGTAGCCGCCCGGACAGTTGAAAATGCAATCAGCGCCGTCTCCGTCCTCTCGGGCAAGGGGGTCAACTTTAACCAAGCCTCGGTCACGATACCGAGCAAACCCTCAGCTCCAACAATGAGGCTGACTAGATCAGGAGTTTGCTCCCGGCGGTTCAGAGTCAAGATTTCACCATCTGGACAAACAAGGGTTAACCCTAAGACATGAGGTGAGGTGACACCATACTTGAGCGTATGCGGACCGCCAGAGTTCTCAGCAATGTTGCCGCCAATCGTCGAAACGGTCTGGCTAGAGGGATCGGGAGCAAAATGTAGTCCGGCATCCGCAACCACCTTGGAAACGTGGGAGTTCACCACGCCGGCCTGAGCAAGGAGCTTACGGTTGGGAATGTCGCACTGCAAGATCCGATTCAATCGCTTGGTCGAGATGATCAGGCCGCCCAAGGCCGGCATCGCGCCCCCGCTGAGCCCAGTACCGGCACCACGGGCAGTGAAGGGCATTTCAACCTCATTGCACCAACGAACAAGCCTAGCGACTTCACCAGTCGTTTTCGGCAGTGCTACGGCGGTTGGCTTCGATCGGTCAACTGTGTACGCATCGCAATCATAGGCCCGCTCAACGCTCGCCCCGCACAATACGCCGTCAGCGCCGACAATAGCGTGCAGGGCGGAGAGCTCAGCGGAGCCGAACATACAGCGAGTCTACATCAGGCGGGTACGATTTCGTTCATGTTCGTAACCTTCGAAGGAGTGGACGGGGCCGGCAAGTCCACCCTCATTTCGGCCATTGCGGAAAGGTTGCGAGCGGAAGGACAATCGGTTCTCATTGCGAGGGAGCCTGGTGACGGCGAGTTTGGCCTTGCAATCCGTGAGATGCTGCTTGAGCGCCACGTATGCCCTGAGGCCGAATTGTTCCTGTTCCTTGCAGACCGAAGCGAGCATGTTCGCAACACGGTCGCACCGGCACTGTCCCGCGGAACCACCGTGCTTTGTGACCGCTACGGCGACTCAACTGTTGTGTACCAGGGTTACGCAAGGGGGTTTGATATCGAGTTGCTCAAGCGCCTCAATCACTTAGCGACGCAGGGATTGGTTCCTGACCGGACATTTCTTCTGGACGTTGATCCGGCAATCGCCGCTCAACGAGGCACCAAGGGGGACCGCTTAGATCGCGAATCGTCAAACTTTCACCAATTGGTGAGGAATGGGTTCTTGAGTCTAGCTCGCGAAGAACCCCACCGGTTCGTGCTACTTGACGCCTCCAAGCCGCCAGACGAACTTCTTCATGAGGCACTAAATGCATGGCCGGCGTAATACTGCGAAGCGAGGAAGAACTTCGGGAACAAGCCGCAGAGCTTGCGCGCCATTGGTTACAAGGGACCCTTGTCTTCTTGATGGGACCACTGGGGGTTGGGAAAACAACGTTTGTTCGAGGCGTACTCGCCAGCCTCGGCATTCGAGATGTTGTTAGATCACCGACTTTCAATCTGATTCAAGTCTTTGATACAGAGCCGCCGGTGATGCATGCAGATTTCTATCGTGTTGCGGCAGCTCTGGGCACCGGCGCAGAGGACTACCTTGATTCGCATCTTTGCCTCATTGAATGGCCGGAGAATGCGCCCGATCTCTTGGACGGCCTATCCCATTGGACAGTGCAGCTAGAATTTCACCCGGAAGGAAGGCTCATGCAGGTCAAGGCTCCTACCTAATACACTGTTAAATATGAAGGTTGCAATCCTAGGGGCGGCGCACGTGCACGTCAATGCCTATTTTTCACACCTTGGAGAGAACCTGTATGGTGTTTATGACCATGATCCGGGGCGAGGCAGTCTCATTTCGGAGAAGTTTGGCGTCCCATTCTATGATTCGGCTCAATCGTTGATGGGCGGCGCAGACGCGGCCATCATTTGCTCTGAAACAATCCATCACGAAGAACTGATTGCAGTTTGCGTTCAAGCCGGGGCTCCAATACTTTGTGAAAAGCCAGTCGCGATGAATCGTCGAACGGGCGAACGAATTCACCAACTGGTCAAGAGCCATCCGTTCATGACGGCACTTCCATGTCGGTTTTCACCAATGTGGAATCGGGTTAAACAACGGGTTCTATCGGGCGAGATTGGCGATATCCTCGGGATCGCCGCCACAAATCACGGCAAGTGTCCTGGCGTTTGGTTCATGGTTAAAGAACTCGGCGGCGGAGCGATTCTGGATCACACTGTTCATTGCGCCGATCTGATCAACCAACTCGGTTTTGGCGCACCAGTCGCGGCCCAGGTTAGCCACACGAACAACTTCCGTAGCACTGAGGTCGAGGACGCCGCGATGATAACCTTTGACTTCCCGCAAGGAAAGTTCGTGACCTTGGACTCGAGTTGGAGCCGACCGGCCGCTTATCCGACCTGGGGTGACCTGACCTTAAGCATTGTGGGTGACCTCGGTGTGATTGAGGCCGATCTGTTTGCGCAATCAATCATGCATACGCAAGAACAAAGTAAGTTGAGTAGCTATAGCTCAAACTTGGAGAAAGCGCTCTTAGATGATTTCCTCAGCGGACCACCCTACGTGACCGGCCTTGATGATGGCCTACACGCCGATGCTTGGGCTTGGTTGGCCCTTGAATCGATTTAAGACTTCTTCCACCGAGCGATAGATCTGAGCCCGTCCTTCGAATACAGAACCGCTTGGGTTGGAGCGTCACGCGGCGTCCAGACCAAGACCCCAGAATCAACGTTCCTAACGCCGACTGCTGAAGGTAGTTTGAGTTCTAAGCCGCTCCCCGTATTGCGGAGGATGACACCAGACGCCGAATTCACCTGAATAATGTCACTGAACTCGCCTGGAAAGAAGATTGGATCACGGCTCTCGGAAAAATTGACTCGTTCACAAGTTGGTAACTGGATGATCCCAGCGATTCGGGTGTTGTAGGACGTTGTCTCAATGAAGCGAAGGACTTGCCCGGTCGGGAGTAAATCAACAACTGCCGCGCCCACGCCCATCGAATTGAACTCGGCTAAGCCGCCCTCAACTGGGCTCCTAGAGATTCCCCATTCCCCTAATCTTTGTGAGACCAAATTCAACCAAGGTCCAGATAGGAATAGACGATCTTCCACTGCGTTATAGGCCTTCGATGCTCCCTCCATTACCCCCACCGCTTCAAACCATGGGGACGCCTGCTTCAGATCGAACTTAACGAGAACTTCCAACCAAGTCTTTCTGTCCTTTCCCGCCCAGCGGGGCGCCAAGAACAGGTTGTTTCCAGCCACTTCCCAACCCGCCAAGCCTGCCGCTGCCCTATCTTTTGACGAGTTTGCTTCAATCTCTTCTGGCGTGAAAAAGCGCGGGGAAGTGGGCAGATCGGCGAACTTGGTAGATCGAGTCTTCCCGGCCGCGGTTACCGACAGGCCCTTCTCATCCCACTTAAAACTGGCTCCGCCAGACTTGAAGGCAAACGAACTGACGGCCTTGCGAGGCGGCAACTTGATCGGAACTAGGGTGCTTGCCTTACCATCGCGGATGGCAAACGCACCATTACTCAGGGTAATGGTAGGGGTAAGGATGAGGGCTGGCAATAGGCTCAGCATTACCTAACTAGTATGCACTGTCGAGATTGTGCTCGCTATATTGGTGGACGATGCGTGGATGGGAAAGTGAACCCTCAATCTTGGAGCATGGCCGTCGAAGTGGCCAACGTGATGGGAATTCGATCCATTTGTGCATTCAATGATCATCGCCAGAAGCTGGTAGACAGCCGGGGCCGTCGGGATACGCAAGTGCAGGGCAAACGAAAGAAAACCTAAGGTGTTCCTTAGGTCTCCGTTCGCTTGTTTGGACCTCTGGACTAGTCCCGAGGCTCGCGCGGCTTGCGATCTTCTCGCGACCGCATGGGGCGATCTGGGCCAGGTTCGTTCACCACGAATGGCAGGAGGGCCATTTCGCGGGCGCGGCGGATTGCCTGCGCTACCATTCGTTGTTGCTTTGCCGTGTTGCCACTTTGGCGGACAGGGAGCATCTTGCCTCGATCATTCATGAAACGCCGTAGTAGGGCCGTTTCTTTGTAGTCAATGTGAAAGATCTTGTTGGTGGTGAGGTAGCTAACCTTCTTCTTCCGACGACCGCGAGGGCGGAGGTCGCCTTCCTTATCGCGCAAAATGGCAGCCGCATCATTCTTGGGGTCCTGTATTTCTTGTCCACCGGTATTCGGCGCAGCCTCGGTACCCATTTCGGCCGGCGTCGGGGTGGTCTCTTCGCTCATTTGGTCCTGTTTCTTCTCCAATGTGAGTTCACGCCAAGACTGGCGTAAGGAACGAGTATAGCATGATCGCTCGATTCCCATGGAAAGGAGGCTCAATTATTGCCAGCCAGCAATTGCTCTGCTATCAATGCCACCGGACTTTGGTCCTAAGCCCCATAAGCCCGTATTTCATGGGTTCTGCACTCCGAACGAACGGGGAAAACAGACTATGTCTCTGCTGTCTCCATCCCCCATGGAGCGGCGTGGCCCAAAGACCCGAACCGATGCCCCGCCCCCAGGGGCATCTCCCAATCCCCAGGCCGGCTCTAAGCCGGCCTTCCCTCTTTGCTAGGCAGCCTCGCTCAAGTCTAGTACTAGTGCGCAGATGCGAGGATCAAAACGGTGAGGATCTAGAGCCAGAGGTTCGCCGTTCTCTTCGGCTAAGGCAACCAGCACTGAGACAATCCGTGCCAAAAGGGGAATCCGCTCACCCGTCATGCGCAACGGGCCCTCGCCGTCATAACGCTCATTCAGGGCGAGTAGCGAAGGCATGAGGGGCCGAATCTCCGGAGCAAGCTCCATCTGACGCCTCGTTTCCGGACCATCCTCTTGCATCATTCGCCTATAGCTGGGGAGAAACCGGATCAGCCGCTCCAATATCTGCACCTGATTTGTGCTGAGCCGCAGCGCACCGCCTAACTGCCTGACAAGTCCCTGCAAATCTTCCCATAACCCTTGAGCCTTGGAGATATCTTCAGACGTCTGCCAGCGTTCAAGCCAGAGACGATCATCCTCGGTTTCCTTTTCTTGCTCGTAATAGTGCCCCTCGAATTTGACGGTACAGTTCCGACCTGCGCGTTTGGCTTGGAACAAGGCACTATCAGCGGCTTTAAAGAGGGTGTTGGCCTCCCCTGCCGTCTCCGGGTAGGCAGACACGCCGATTGAGGCCGACACGTGGCGGACGTTTCCGCTGGCTCCCGTAAACTCAATTGACTCTATCGCCGCCCTTACCCGCTCTGCTACTTCAAAGGCTTGCTCGAGGGCCAGCCCCGGAAGGACTGCCGAGAACTCCTCGCCTCCGTATCGAGCTCCAAGGTCGTAATGTCGAAGGGATTCGTCCAGTTTCTCGGCAACACGCTTCAAGACCCAGTCTCCTGCGTCATGGCCCTCTTCTTCATTGAACGCTCGGAAATGGTCAACATCAATCATCAGTAACCCAAGCGGTGAGCCGCTTCGTTGAGCAAGGTTAAGTTGCGCTACCACGAAGTCTTGCAGTGTGCGATGGTTTGCGATTCCCGTCATCGGGTCGAAGCTAGCCAGCCGCTCAATAGATTCGTAGTTTAGGGAGGTGTTTAGGGCCAAGCTTAGGTGCTCAGATAACGATCCAAAGAGTTCGTGGCTCGCCTCAAACCCATGATCATCTTCCCTCCCGATCAGCTCAAGTACGCCGATGAGCTTGTCGGCAACGACCAAGGGCATCGCAATCATTGACTTTGCAGGTAAGAAGCAGAATCGGGCTTCCAATTGGGCCGTGAGGACATTCTCACCCACGTTTGGGACGCTAAACACGCTCCGCTTGGCAGCGACAAAATCGGCAGCACAGGAGAGGGCTTCTGGATGGAGCGTCTCCAGAGCCTTCGCACCTTGGCGATTTACACCTACTCGCGCCCTCAGGATAAGGTCCTCATCCTCGGCCGATTTCGTCCACAGAAGGACTGCCGCAAGATCACAAGCGCTCGATATCTCGTGCGCCGCCAAGACGGCTAGTTCTTCTAGGTTGCCGTGCATTGAGAGAGCCTTGCCAATTCTTCGGAACAATTCAGCCGCCCGACCATTGACCTCCGAATGAATCCGAGCTTCCGTCTCTTCCTGCGCGGCACAAACCAGGAGGGCTGTCTCGCCACCGCCCAATACCCCACTAAAATAGCGGTGACGGTCGAAGAAGAGGCAACCTGACTCTGGACTCTCCACGAGCCCATGGAGTGGTGAATCAAGCAAGTTTGAGCCGATTGTTAGGAGCTGGATCCGGTCGGCGAGACCCCATGTAAGGCGTACCCTGCCGTTCGGACTAATAACTACAAATCCGATGGACCTCGGGTCTAACTCGCCTACCAACCCGGGAACGGGTAAGTCCATGACCAACTGGCTCCCTTCGGGAAAGGCGATTGTAACCGGGAATCCTTCCAAGGACCAAGGCCCGGGAGCAGGTGAAGACCTGACCCCCAAGAACTTCAGTGCCTCTTGAAGCTGCTCAATCTTTGGATTCTCGCTCACTCAAGCTAGTTGTCGGTACAAGTGTTCGTGCCCAACAGGTTCAAAGCAGCGAATATGCGCGCAAGTCAAACGGGCTCAAACTCCTTGCCCCGAGTTCCGGGGCCTGGTCTAGGAATCGGAGACTGGTATCATGCGTTGAAGAAAGAGTTCGTGCTTCACTTCATTCCCGCCCTGCTACTGCTACTAGTTAACGGTCACTTGGGACAACCCGGTGAGTTAGCAGGATTTTTGCCAGCTCAGCGCATGATTGTCGCGCTAAGCCAGCCTAAAGATTCCTTGACCCTTCGCCGTAAGGCGACATCAATGGCGATTCGGGTTCTGGCATGGGTTGGCCGTTGGAAATCCCCGACCCCCAGCGAAACCCTGACGTTGGGTGGGGACCCAACTGGCGTGATTGATAACCCAATGTTGTCAATCCCAGAAGCCAACGAACGCAGTGATCGGTCTCGAGACGGCCCGGCTTAGCCCCGCGTAGCGGCCTCGTAGCACCTCACCCATTAACCAAATGGTGAGCCTGACCATTTCACTTAACCATGCTTCAACTCTTACGAAAACTTTTTGACACCAGTGATCGCGATATCAAGACGATCCAACCCATCATTGAGCGCATCAACTCCTATGAGGCTGCGCTTAGCGAACTCACCGACGCCGAACTCAAAGCGAAGACTCCAGAGTTCA
>JADLGZ010000213.1 GCA_020849075.1 Fimbriimonadaceae bacterium
TGATCGCGCTCTCCAGGGAACGGATTGAACGCTGGGCGGCATCAATATCAACACCCGATGCGGCATAGGTCAATGGCTGGTCCGGCATGGCGTCAGAATACCGGAGCCGGGTACCCTGCGGGTCAACGCGAGACGGTAGCTCAGTCGGTAGAGCATCGCCCTTTTAAGGCGTGGGTCCTGGGTTCGAGTCCCAGCCGTCTCACCATTACATGTCTATAATGGTAGACATATGTTCGGATTCAGTTCCGACGCCCGTGAGCTTCGAGTTCTTTTTCTAGATATGAACTCATTCTTCGCTTCTGTGGAACAACAGGAGAATCCAGCGTTGCGCGGCCGGCCGGTGATCGTCGCAGCCACTAGTGCCGACACCACTGTAGCCATAGCCGCCAGCTACGAAGCCAAGGCCTACGGCATCAAGACTGGCACTCGAGTTGGTGATGCCAAACGGATGTGCCCTGACCTCCACATCGTGAGTTCCGGTCACGGTCTATACACGTCCTACCACAACCGTATCTTGGAAGTCGTGGAGCGCATCTTGCCGATTGACAAGGTCCTGAGTGTAGACGAAATGCAGTTCCGGCTCCTGGGAAATGAGAAGCGCCCAAGCCAAGCCGAGAGACTGGCTCACAGTATCAAGATGGCTATCCGGGAGGGAGTCGGCGAATCCATGCTCTGCTCAGTCGGAATCGCCCCAAACTCATTCTTGGCTAAAGTTGCAACCGAGATCGAAAAGCCGGACGGTCTCGTGATCTTGCAAGAACACGAATTACCAGGCCGCCTAACAACCCTCAAACTCACCGACTTTCCCGGGATCAATCGAAGAATGCTGGCCCGCCTTCAGGCAAATGGAATCTTCACCACCGCCGATCTCCTTTCCCAGAACTCTGCCCAGATGAAGCGAGCTTTTGGAAGCGTCATTGGCGAACGTTGGTGGTACCTACTACGAGGCTACGAGCTCAAATCCGGAGAGGATCGTCAACAGCAAGCCTTGAGCCACTCGCATGTCTTGCCGCCCGAGTTCCGGACCGAGGAAGGAGCCTATAAGGTACTTCTCAGACTCACCCAGAAGGCAGCCGCGAGGCTCAGAAGCCATGGCTGGGCCACCCAGTCTGTAAGCGTATATGTCATTGGTAAGAAGAGTTGGGAAATCCACCGAAGGACAGGAGCTCTTCAAAGCACCGTTCAAATGAACGCGGTCGTAGCTGAAATGTGGGAGGATCACTGCTTCGATGAACCGATCCAAGTCGGCATTGTTCTCGGAAATCTAGTCAATCATGCGGACATCACTCCAAACCTCTTTGACCCCCAACCAGAAGGCGACGAATTTAGCCGCGCCATGGACAGGGTAAACCAGAAGTTCGGTAAGAACAAGGTGTTTTTGGCCGCCCTGGAAGATGCCAAAGGAGCTGCTCCGGAGAGGATTGCTTTCCACAAGACACAACTCTTCAGTGAAGGTAAGGCGGACAACGCCCAAGAATAGATTTGTGCAACTCTCCATGGTCCCCCGGCGTTTAATAATCGATGAGCGAAAACATGGAACGCTGGCGGCACTTGGACGGGTCCTCGGCCCAGATTAACACGGAGTTCGTGAAGATCAACTTTCAGCACGGAAACCCGGCCGAAGTTGGCTTGAATGGTGTTTCCGTGGAGGATGTCATCGAAATCTTGGTGCAAAAACTCCTAGATTTCCAGGGTCGCGAGCTTGCCTGTCTTGAGAATGCCGTGGCGCTATGGCACCTAGATGCCGCACAAGAATCACTCCTCGCTCGCCGAAAGAAGCGCGATCTCCAGGGCGTTTTGGGCACCAGAGAGCCCCATGTCACCGAAGAAGTCCAAATGAAGCGAGCGCCGGTTGAGGAGTTTCCGACCTTTAGTAGCTAGATTCGAACGAGCACTTGATCCTTATTGATCAATCTGAGTGTCAGTCGAAGGCAAACGGCGGCAATCATGAGGTGGACCACCAAAGCCACGCCGATAAGGCTCCAATCCGGCACGCCCATAAATGCCTGTCTCAAGCCCGCCCCCACATTAAGTATCGGGACAAACTTGAGCCAGGGCGCCTTGTCAATCCCCGTAAAGCCAATTATGTTGCTGAGCACCGCAGGGATCAGCACAACAAAGCTCACGCTGGTGAGATAGGTTTGGCACTCACGCATGTTCTTGGCCCACGTACTAACCACAAAAAGGAGGCTACTGAACATGGCCACGAGAGGCAATACCATGGCAATGATTGCGGCAAGAGAGTTCGCCGATACCTTAAGCTCCATACCACCTTGTTTCGACACCATCCCTGCCAAGACAACGCCAAGCACTGCGCTTAGCGCACTGGCCAGGCAAATCAAAGACAGAGCGGCCAGCTTTCCGACGGCAATATCGTTGCGCCCAACCGGGGAGAGAAGCAGAGTTTCGAGAGTTCCACGCTCCTTTTCGCCAGCCATCATATCGCTAACGGAGCTAAACCCTCCATAGAATGACCACAAGATAATCATGTAGGGCAGGAGGCTCAGAAGCATCTCCGCCCCTTTAGCCTCGGGCTTCGCGGTATCGCTCTTGCCCAAGCTAATCGGGTCTAGGACAGAGGCAGGAAGACCCTTTTCCTTGATCTTTGCGGTGGCCGCCGCCTTGTTGGTGGCAGAAACCGCCTCCTCTATGATCCGAAGCGCTAGGCCGCTGAGGGGTTCGCTGGAATTATAGTAGGCCTGAACTTTGGCATGCCCTGAGGCCATCTGGGCATCAAACCCGGGCTCAATGACCAGCGCTAGTCGTACAGTGCCATCTGCGAGTAGCTTCTTGGCTTCACCCACTGTCTTGGGTAGCTTGATCGTTGCCTTGGGCACCGCGGATAGGGCCTTGCCCAGAGATGATGATTCGCCCCCCTTGACAATCGCAATCTTGGTCGCCTCGCCGCCAGTAACACTACTCTCAATAAGGCTAAACATCTTCATCATCAGAAGGATGAGAAGCAAGGGCATAACAAGTGCGCCAAAGAGCACTCGACGGTCTCGCAGCATCTCTGTGAGTTCCTTGAAAAAGACTATGCGAGCCTTCAAGCGTCGCCCCTTTCGTAACCCAATAGATTCAAGAATGCCTGCTCCAAGGTCATTGTGCCCGATTGAATCTTCATGTCATCCGCACTCCCAAAAGCCCGGACCTGCCCTTCGTGGATCACCACCACATCGTCGCAGAGGCGCTCAACTTCACTCATGATGTGCGTGCTGAAAACCACGGTCTTGCCTTGGTCGCGGCAACCCTCGATAAACTCCATGATGGACTGACTAGCTAAGACATCTAGGCCAGCCGTGGGCTCATCAAAAAACATGATCGGTGGATTGTGGATGATCGCCCTAGCGATGCTGACCCGTTGCTTTTGACCTGTACTAAGCTTATCGCAAAGCTGATTGAGAAACTCATGGAGATTCAGCTGGTCACTAACCAAGCTCATGGCCTCCGATAGTTGGGCTCCCGATAGCCCGTAGAGTTGCCCAAAGTATTCTAGGCACTCCTTAGCGGATAAGCGGCCATAAAGGCCCGTTGACCCGCTTACAAATCCTATTGTCTCGCGC
Source organism: Fimbriimonadaceae bacterium (assembly GCA_020849075.1). Classification (GTDB taxonomy): domain Bacteria; phylum Armatimonadota; class Fimbriimonadia; order Fimbriimonadales; family Fimbriimonadaceae; genus JAFLBD01. The sequence goes on from JADLGZ010000213.1 coordinate 3,564, forward strand.
ACTCGGGTCGGATCTTTCGAGATATCAAATCCGCCGACGAGGGCTGTACCATGACCCGGAGAGATCACGGTGCTTAACATCCGGAGAGTGGTCGTCTTACCTGCACCGTTTACTCCTAGCAATCCGAGAATGCGTCCAGGTTTCGCTGTAAAAGAAACGCGATCAACGGCTCGAATCTCCCCGCGCTTGGGGTCTAAGAACGATTTTGAGAGTTCGTGAACTTCAACCATTCTTCTTAGGCCATCTGAGCTGCGCTCTCGGCCGCTGGCACACTCGCAAAGAAGTCCTTGTAGAACCGCTCAACATACTGCTCCAAAAGCTGGGTAACGCGATCGAAGTCTGGGGCAACCAAGATCAATCCAGCATGCTGGGGTTTATCAAGCTTCCAAACCACTTCCTTGTCGTCGTAGGCGGAAAGGTCCGGGTGCCTTTGGTTAGCCAGAGTCGCCAAGAGGGCTCCGTGCTGGCGCTTGACCACCTTCGGCTTCACTTTTGATGGATCCTCGGCACACTCCAGCTTGGCCCAAACAGCCCAGAGGTTAACGCCCGTTGAATATTCCACCAATTCGGAAATGTGAGCCCCACCAACTCGGGCCGAAGTCTCCAAGAAAAAGACCTCCCCTTTCTCGTCCACTATGAATTCGCTGTGGCTCACGCCAAATTTCAAGCCAAGGCCCTTCATGATCTGTTGGTTTGCATCAAAAAGCTTCCTCTCAAGCTCGGATCCTGGCATGACCGTTCGAGTAGTGAAGACTCTGCCCCCGTGAAACACCTCCATGGGCGGTGTTCCGTATTGGCTGGCGCAAGCGAAAACAACCTTCTCGTTGACGATGGCACTGTCGACGTGGCAGATCGCACCGGGCACGAAGCGCTCCAAAAGAAAACTTGAACGGCTGTCGCCAAGGGCCTCCAGTTCCCGCCACACGTCTTCGCGGGTAGAGCACTTCTTGATGCCAATCGCATTGGCCTGAAAGCGTGGCTTGAGTACCCATGGCCCCGCAACCTTTTCAATGAAGTAATTGACCTCGTCGTCATTGAAGACGCCCGTGAATTCGGGAGCTTTGATTCCCGCATCTTTGGCACGACCCCGCATTGCTAGCTTGTCGCGGAAATTACGAGCGGTCGTTTCGCCCATCCCAGGCACCCGAAGATGCTCGCGGAGGAGCGCCCCTTTCTCAACATCAAAATCATCCAAGGCGGCGATTCGATCTATCTTGGTTTGCCGAGCCAAGTAGCTGACTGCTTTTACCATGTTGCCCAAATCCCATTCCTTATTTGGATCTGGCAAAAAGTAGATGTCATCTAACGCCTCGTAGGGCCACTTTGCCTGCCGCAAGCTCTCTCCCGTAAGGAGGAGCACCCGCCAACCCTCTTGTTTCGCCTGACGCATGAAGGCGGCGCCCTTTTCATAGCTTGAAAGACAAAGAATGGTTTTCATCGGGGTGATCCGTCGGAAGCTACGCTGATTCGGACAGCATCAATGTTACCGCGATTTGCACCCGCAGGCTCTAATGAGCCGTCCCCTTTCTCAAGAGGACACTATGCCCAAATACTTAACCGAATTCGTCGGGACCTTCTTGTTCCTGTTCACCATCGTTCTGGCCGTGTTTTCGGCCAGCCCAGTTGCAGCACTCGCCATAGGAGTCATGCTAACCGCCTTGGTCTATATGGGCGGGCACATATCGGGCGGGCATTACAACCCAGCGGTATCCCTCGCCCTCGCCCTTGCCGGGAAGTTCAAGTGGGCTGACCTCATCCCCTATTGGATAAGCCAGATCCTTGGCGCAATTGGCGGCACGGCCGTCGCCCAATTAGTCACCGAATCCACGCCTTCCATCAAGCCGGGCGATCTCCCAACCCAGGTACCCCTGATCGTTGAAACTCTCTTCACACTGGCTCTCTGCCTTGTCGTGCTGAATATCGCAACCCATTCAAAGACCAAAGGGAACTTCGCCTACGGTATGGCGATTGGCCTTACGGTTGTGGCCGCCGCTGTTGCGGGTGGCGGGATATCGGGAGGTGCCTTCAACCCAGCAGTGGGAACGGGTATGTCCTTCTTTATGACCGACAAGAGCCACCTTTGGCTGTATTGGGCCGGCCCAATGATCGGAGCGATACTTGCGGCAGTGATCTTTAAGGTCCAAGAAATGGAGCCCACGGAGAGTTGAGGGGCCCAGCGGGCCTCTTGCTACCGAGTTACTGACCCGATAACATTGTGTGGCCCTAGCTTATGGTAGCTTGGGTTAGTGGTCAATGAACGGATGTGGATTCGTGCGCGTGCTCCTCTAAGGATTAGCTTTGCCGGCGGGGGCACCGACGTCGCTCCATATTGCGATGAGCGAGGGGGTGCTGTTCTAAGCGCAACAATCAATCGCCATGCCTATGTGACCCTTGTTCCAGGCGGAAATCAGATCACGATCCAAAGTTTGGACTACGACGCCTCGATTAGCTACGGGATTGAGGATCCGATCGTTTTTGATGGACAGTTAGACCTCGCCAAAGGGGTGATTGATCATTTTCGAAGGGCCGAACCCTTTCCTACGGGCCTCAAAATCATCTTGCACAATGACGCGCCTCCAGGCTCGGGCTTGGGTAGTTCTTCAGCCCTCGCCGTCGCCATGGTGAAAGCACTCGCCACATTCTTGAAGCTGCCATTGGACAGTTACCAAATTGCTCAGAAGGCATTTGATATCGAGAGAGTTGAGGTTGGCATCATCGGCGGGAAGCAAGATCAGTACGCCTGCGCTTTCGGTGGATTCAACTTTATTGAGTTCCATCGAGACCAGTCCTTGGTGAACCAGCTAAGGATCCCTGAAGAGGTCATGAGTGAGCTTGAGTACCGCCTGGTATTTGCCTACGTTGGTGGCAAAAGAGTCTATAGCGACATCATCCAGCAGCAGGTGGACAACTTCAAGGAGGGTAATGAATCAGCGGTCGAAGCCATGGACACTCTTAAGGAACTGGCCTATCAAATGAAGAATGCCCTCTTGGTAGGCAATCTAGCTGAGTTTGCCCAACTGCTTGACCAAGGTTGGCAGAATAAGAAAAGGATGGCCGAGGGCATCACCAACCCATCCATTGATGCAATCTATACATCAGCCATCAAAGCCGGTGCCCTAGGTGGCAAAGTCACGGGAGCGGGAGGAGGAGGATTCATGTTCTTCATATGCGATCCTTTTCGCACTCACGAAGTCCAAGAAGCGCTTCGGGCTCAGAACGCATCCCTAGTAGACTTGTCGTTCACCAATCATGGAGTTTCGGCATGGAATGCACCTGAGTCGCGGTTTACTTCACTAAATAATCATGCTATCTGATGTCCAACGAATCTTAGGCGATCACCTTGCTACGATTGAGGCAACTCAATCGATTGCCCCCGACATTCTGCGTGCGGCCGAGATGGTCACCGAATGCCTCAGGAATGGCGGCAAGATCATGCTTTGCGGCAATGGCGGTAGCGCTGCGGATGCCCAACACATCGCGGGGGAGTTCGTTAGCCGGTTCTTTATGGAGCGGCGTGCGTTGCCCGCCCTAGCCTTGCACACCAACACAACGGTCATGACGGCGATCGGTAACGACTACAGTTTTGATGTTGTCTATGCTCGGCAGGTAGAAGCCCATGGGCGTCCAGGTGATCTCTTAATCGCCATCACTACGAGCGGCACGAGCGCAAATATATTGCGCGCTGCCGAACGAGCCAGAGAAATGGGCGTGAGAGTCATTGGCTGGACGGGTAGCCATGAGTCTTCATTTCCGGCCCTATGCGATTTGTGCATCAAAGTACCGAGCCAAAGCACTCCGAGAATTCAAGAAATGCACATTCTGATTGGGCATATCATTTGTGAACTGTCGGAAAGGGCGCTTTGTGGCTAGTCAAGCACTAATCCTTGCCGGCGGGCTCGGAACTAGGCTGGGTGACATCACCAAAGAGACCCCAAAGCCTATCCTTCCGGTTGCGGGGACGCCATTCCTAAAGTTCTTGCTTTGGAATCTTAAGCGACATGGCGTCCAACAGGTAACGCTCAGCACCGGCTACTTGGCTGGCCGAGTCATGGACACCCTTGGCGACGGATCCGACATTGGGATGGAGCTGGATTACTGTGAAGAGACCGAACCGCTGGGGACGGGAGGGGCCACCAAGTTAGCGTCTTCACGGCTTGCGGACACGTTCTTTGTCCTTAACGGAGACACCCTATTCGACGTGAATTATTGGGCTCTGCGAAATTTGTTACGCGGAGCGAGAAGTGGCGCAATTGCCTTGCGTGAAGTCTCCGATGTCGCTCGGTACGGTGGTTGCGTCCTGCAAGGAGATCGAATCACCACCTTTCAGGAAAAGGGAGCCACGGGGCCTGGGGTCATCAATGCGGGAGTCTATGCTCTGACTCAGGATACGGTTAAGCGGCTCCCCAACGGTGCGTCTTCACTTGAGCGCGATCTCTTCCCTCAACTGGTCGAGGAGGAGGGGCTAGCGGGACTTATCTCAGATGGCCTCTTCATTGATATTGGCTTACCTGAGACCCTTGAGGAGGCTACCATGCTTCTGCCTCGCTGGAAGAAGAAACCTTGCGCTTTCCTCGACCGCGACGGAGTGTTGAATGTAAATACTCACCACACGTATCGCACCACTGACCTGCAGTGGATCGCAGGCTCACGGGAGGCCGTTCGATGGCTAAATGACGCCGGTTTCTTGGTCATCGTCGTAACCAATCAAGCGGGAATCGGTAAGGGTATCTACAGGGAGAGCGACTTCCACCATTTCATGGCTCAAATGCAGGCCGATTTGCATGCCAGCGGGGCGCATCTTGATGATGTCTATTTCTGCCCATACCATCCAACTGAAGGTATTGGTGACTATTTGCAGGACTCCCCAGATCGGAAGCCCAAGCCCGGCATGATCCTAAGGGCACTTAGGGACTGGGAGATCGATTCTTCGCGGTCCTTCTTGGTCGGTGATCACGATACCGACATCGAAGCCGCCGAACGAGCCGGAATACCTGGGTACAAGTTTTCTGACGGCGATCACTTGCTCAGTATCGTGAAGAAAGCCGCCTCCAAGTCCTAACTGGCTATGGCTGCGGGACAAGGATTCGAACCTTGACCGACGGCACCAAAAACCGCTGTCCTGCCATTAGACGATCCCGCAAGCCGGGGCATAGGGTACCCGCTTCGGCGATAAGAATTGAGTTCCATCATTCCCAGTAAACTCAGGAGAATGAACAGAATTACCCCCATCGCAGAAGCTTTGGGCAGGGACAATGTGGACTGTGCTCTACTGAGCAGTGCCTCCATGATGGGCTACGCCCATGACTTCTTTGAAGACGGGCACGAGCGGCTTCTGCTCCTTGCCATCAAGTCTGACGGCCAATGCGCCCTAATTGCACCTGCCCTCAGCGTCAGCCAAGCGAGAAGGCATGGGATTGAGGACATACGCCCGTGGAACGACGGAGAAGATAGCCTCGCCCTCTTCCGAAACCTGTGCGAGGAATGGAGTCTTCGGACAGCCGTCATTGCGGTTGACCCCGAAATGCGGGCGGACATCTTGCTTCAGTTGCAGAACTCGGTCCCCAGTGCGATGTTTCATTCGGCAGACAAGTGGATTGCGCCCTTGATGGCGCGAAAGGACGAAAGCGAGATACAGAAGCTTCGCGACGCAGCGCAAGTCGTTGAGGAAGTCTATGCCGACATTTTGCCAACAATTCGAGTTGGAGAAACCGAATCCCAAGTGGCGGGCCGGTTACAATCCATGGTTCTTTCCAAGGGTGCCAGCTTGAATTTTTGTATTGTTGCTACCGGCCCAGCATCGGCGGAGCCGCATCACCTCAGCGATGATCGCCCCATCAGAACCGGTGACGTTCTCCTGATGGATTTTGGATGCGAGCTAGATCATTATCAAGCCGACATTACCAGGGTGGTGAGCATGGGCCCAGCAAGCGAGCAAGTACAAGAGATCTACTCCACAGTGAGAGCCGCCCACAACAATGCATTTGAGGCCATTCGGCCCGGCGTTACTGGTGCCCAGATTGACGCTGCCGCCCGCAGTGTTATTGACTCCAGTGGCTACGGGAAGTTCTTCACCCACCGCACTGGGCACGGTATTGGCATCCGCGGACATGAGTCTCCCAACATGAGCCCAGACAATGAACAGCCCCTTGAGCCAGGCCACACCTTCAGCATTGAGCCAGGCGTTTACCTGCCCGGAGACTTCGGGATCCGTCTCGAAAACATTTATGGCTGTGGCGACGCTGGCCCCTTAAAGATAAATGAGTCACAGTTCGAAGAACGAATCCTCGAACTGTGACTTTTGGGGTGAGTGAATGTTAACTTACTTCGCTGCTTTTCGGCGTCGTGAGATCAGGGTGCCCGCGCCAAGAGCCAAGGCAACCATTGAAGTTGGCTCCGGTACAGCATCGCCGCCACCGCCATTCGGGATCAGCGCAACCGCCGGAAGCAACGCAAGCCAACCAAAGTTAGGGCGACTCGTTGAAACCGATTCAACAACTGGTTCCACCTGAGGCGCTGTCGGAGTGGTCGGCGTCATATTGATCGCGACTGGCGCGCTTACGACTGGCTCTGCTGCATAGGTGGTCATTGGCGCCATGCCATCTGGTTGAGCGGGATTGGCCGAGATGACATCATTCATCGTGGTTCGCTTTGGACCTTGCGTAAACGGGTTACCGCAAATCTCAAGGAGAATCGGAGCGCCGGTGGAATCCACCCATATCAAGGTGCCTCGCTTGAGGAGCTGCGGATTGGCATGAAGCACGCCATTCTTAGGCACGCCGTACACCATGTAGACTCCTGTCTTTTCAAGACGGGTCAGCTTCAGGCTCTCAACGTAGGCAATCATCTCTTCCCGATTCATACCGAAATGGCGTTGGTAGCGATCTGCCACAACGGGCTCGGCCTTGATCTGGGAGATCAAGTCAGCGTGAGTACGCGCTGGTCTCAACAGGTACGAATTACGAGGCATCGCAAACGCACTCGTGGCCACCACGATCAGCGATAGAACAACTGCATTCTTCAAAGTATTCATTTCATTTCACCCCTGAACCTACTGCCCTCCAGCGTGCA
>JADLGZ010000214.1 GCA_020849075.1 Fimbriimonadaceae bacterium
AGCACGAAGGGGTGTTGGCCGCCCTCGCGGAAATCGCGCGTTCTGAAAACACGACCGTGATGGCGTTGTTGCGCGAGGCGACTCGTGACTTGGTGAAGAGGAAAGTGAGCAACCCGGCCCAGCTTGAGCGATTGCGCCAAGCGGTGTGGGAGAAAGCGCCCCGGATGCCTGCTCACTTCAAAACCGTGGCTCAAGTGGCCCGATTCAAACGCGCGCAGCGCGAGTTCGACCAAGTGCTTCTCGACCTTGCGTTGGCGAGTCCACAAGCGATCCAGCAGCGCAACTCCGTCGTATCCCCGCGCCGGACCATCCGATTGATCGACTTCGATCAAGCCCATGCCGCCGCTGCCGTCTGACGCGGAGCCGCGACCACCGGAAGATTTTGCGCCACTTCTGGCGACCACAGAACCTGTGCTCTTGGTTGGCGGACAAGCCGTCAACCTTTGGGCTATGTATTATGAGGCGCGCACGGTCGACCTAGCCCCGTTTGTCTCGCGAGACGTGGATGTGCTTGGCGACCGCGCCACGCTGGAAGCACTTGGCAAACTCGCAGGAACCAAGCCGCAGTTTTTTCCGGTAAAGCCACCGACCAACGAAATCGGCGTTGTCATTGCCAAAGATCAGCACGGGCTCCCGCTCCTCATCGAAGTGCTTCGCTACGTGCACGGCGTCAGTAACGAGGAGCTGTGCGACCCCGTTTATACCGTCGCGCTGGGCGAAACTCAGGTGCGCTTGCCAGGTCCGATTGCCCTCTTACAGGCAAAAATCGCCAACGTCGCCGACCTCTCCCAGGTCGGCCGACAAGACGCGCGTCATGTCGTGATCCTAGCCCAACTGCTCCCCGCCTACCTTGAGGAGCTTCAAAAAGCAGCAGTGGAAGGGCGCTTGGATGAACGTAAATTGATCGGCTTTCTTGAGCGATTGCTTGGCGTTGTGACCGCAACGAAGGCGAAGGCGGTGCTTAAACAACTACAGCTCGCGCCTCGCACGCTCTTCTCCGGCCTCGGCCACGATAAGCTATCGAAGCTTCAGGCGTTTATTGATAAACGACTGCCTCGCCAAGTGTAGTTGAATTGTAATTATACCAAATCAATCGCCCCGCCGAATATGCCACCCTCAAGCCCCTCCATCTCTTCTGGTATTCGCGACAACCACAATCGCGGAACGGTAGGTGATTTCTTGCGGGCAGAGCTCCGTGGTGGTGCCGACTTGGACATAGTCACCGCCTATTTCACGGTTTTTGCCTACGATAAACTAAAGACTCAGCTCGATAATCTCAGCAAAATCAGGCTTCTGTTTGGTGAAGCCGCTTTCATCAAGAACCTCGACCCCGAGCACAAAAATGGTGCCGCCTACGTTCTCCGAGACGACGGTCTCGCCCTCGCTTCCGGCCTCAGCCAACGCCACATCGCCCAGGCCTGCGCCGCATGGATTCGCGACAAAGTCGAAGTCAGGTCCGTTACTCGCACCGGCTTTCTCCACGGCAAGATGTCTCACATCCGACGTGGCGAGGTTTCTTCAGCGATTGTCGGCAGCTCCAATTTCACCACGCGCGGGCTCGGTCTAGGTGCGGCAAACAACAACGTCGAACTCAACCTTGTCGTGGACGGCAACCGCGACCGCGCAGACTTGCGCCAGTGGTTCGATGAACTTTGGGACGACTCCTCGCGAGTAGAGGATGTCAAGCAGGCCGTCCTCGAATTTCTTCTCCAAGTTTACCGCGACCAGTCCCCGCAGTTTGTTTACTACAAAACGCTCTTCGAACTCTTCCGCCGCTATATCGACGAAGGTCTCGAAATCGACGAAAACCTCCGTCGAATCCGTTTCCCAGACACGGAAATCTGGCAAGCGCTCTATTCGTTCCAACGCGACGGTGCCCGTTCCGCCATCAATAAGATCAAGCGCTACAATGGCTGCATCCTAGCCGACAGCGTTGGCTTGGGAAAAACTTACACCGCCCTCGCCGTCATCAAATACTTCGAGTTGCGCAACGAAAAGGTCCTCGTGCTTTGCCCGAAGAAACTCCGGCAAAACTGGACCATCTACCGACCGAGCAACGTTCTTTGTCCGTTCCCAAAGGATCGCTTCGGCTACCACGTGCTCTCCCACACCGACCTCGGTCGCGAATCCGGCGAGGCAGACGGCCATGAATTGGCCAACTTCAACTGGGGAGCCTACGACCTAATCGTCATCGATGAGTCCCACAATTTCCGGAACAACAAGCTCGCCACCCAGCGCCCCGGCGAACCCGAGAAACGCACCCGCTATCAACGCCTCATGGAGGACATCATTTCCAGCGGTGCGCACACCAAGGTTCTGCTTCTCTCCGCCACGCCGGTGAACAACCAGTTGGCCGACCTGCGCAATCAGATCTCTTTCATCGCCGGTGGCGATGTGGCGCGAGATTCGAACGCCGATTCCGCCTTCACCGAAAGTCTCGACATCGCCTCCGTTAAGGAAACGACGCGCCTCGCACAGACTCACTTCACGCGTTGGTCCGACCCCAAACGGCCACCCGGTCAACGCAAGACCAGCGAACTCATCGCGTCCATCGGCGGCGACTTTTTCAAACTGCTCGACGGCCTTAGCATCGCCCGCTCCCGCCGACAGATCGCCAGTTACTACGCCAAGGAGATGGCCAAGCTCGGCGGCTTCCCCAAGCGCCCTCAGCCGCAGGCTCTCCATGCTCCGATCGATCTGAGGGACGGTTTCCTATCCTTCGAAGAACTCGACAAGGAGATCAGCGCCCTCCGCCTGGCACTTTATCACCCCACCAGTTTTCTGCGCGGTGATCTGCCCCCAGAGACCAAAGCGGCCTACGAGCGCAAGATCCTTGGCGGGTTCACCCAGGAGGGCCGCGAGAAAATTCTCATCTCCATGATGAAGGTGAATTTTCTCAAGCGCCTCGAAAGCTCGGTGGACTCGTTTCGCCTCACCCTCGAACGCACCATTGCGAAGATCGACACGCTCGAAAAGCGCATCACCGCGTTCGAACATCACCTCGACGAAAATTCCGACCTCGACTTCGATTCGCTCACTCCCGACCAATTCGAAGACCCCGACTTTGACGGTGAGGACTTCACCATTGGCGGTCGCCGCCGCTTGCACCTCGGCCACCTCAAACTTCCCGAGTGGCTCAAAGCCGTGCGCAACGACCGCACCCAGCTTCAATTTCTACTGGAGAAAACGCAGTCCGTCACTGCGAAGCGTGACGGCAAGCTCGCCGAACTCCGGCAGCTCATCGCTACGAAGGTTCGGCAGCCCACCGTCAACCGCGACGGCACACCCAACCGCAAGATCATCGTCTTTACCGCCTTTGCCGACACCGCCCGCTACCTCCACGAGCACCTTGGTTCATGGGCTCGCACTGAACTCGGTATCCACGCCGCCCTCATCTGCGGCGACGGTGGCAACGCCACCTCTCTTGGGCGAACCGACTTCGACGACATCCTCACCAACTTCGCACCAATCGCCAAACGGCGCTCCGAGCAGGCCGCCACGTTCTCCAATCAATGCGATGAAATCGACCTCCTCATCGCGACCGACTGCATCAGTGAGGGCCAAAATCTCCAGGACTGCGACCTGCTCGTTAACTACGACATTCACTGGAATCCCGTGCGCATCATCCAGCGTTTCGGTCGTATGGACCGCATCGGCTCGCGCAACGACTCCGTCCAACTCGTAAACTTTTGGCCCGTCGCCGACCTCGACCGCTACCTCGGCGTCAAACACCGCGTCGAGGCGCGCATGGCTCTCGTTGATCTTGCGGCGACCCAGACCGACAACCTTCTCGATACGACTCAGCTCGAGGACCTCATCAAAGCCGATCTCCTTTTCCGCGACCGTCAGCTCAAGCGCCTCAAAGACGAGGTGCTCGACCTCGAAGACCTCGACGAATCCGTCTCCCTCGCCGACTTCTCCCTCGATGAATTCCGGCAGGACTTGATCAACTTTCTCCAGGCACACCGCGCCGAACTCGAACGCGCCCCGCTTGGCCTCTACGCCGTGGTTCCCCCCGCAGCGGACATTCCCCTCGCTAAGCCCGGCATCATTTACTGCCTCCGTCAGAAAGATCAGGCCGCCACTCCGCAAGGCGAACGCATCAACCCCCTCGCGCCGCACTACCTCGTTTACGTGCATGACTCCGGCGAAGTGCGCCTCGCGTTCACTCAGGCGAAGACGGTGCTGAATCTTTTCCGCAGTCTCGCCCTCGGTCACGACGAGCCCTATGGCGAACTCTGCCGACTCTTCGATCGGGAGACCGACAACGGCTCCAACATGAGCAACCAATCGCGTCTCATTGCCTCCGCCGTCCGGTCTATCACCGCCACCTTCCAGCAAAAGCTCGCCTCCGGCCTTCAAGGTCGTCGCGACTTCGTCCTGCCTCTCGCCGCAGATCAGCCCCAGGAGGACGAGGCGACCTTCGAGCTGGTCACCTGGCTGGTGCTGCTTTCGCCTGCCGGCAAACCCTGAGCGCCATGACCCCGCGCAAGAAACCCGCCCCGCCCGCCGCCCTTTACCCCGGCCTGGTCGGCGGCATCGGCGAACTGCTCGAAACCGTCCGCCGAGCCAGCGCGCGCTCGGTCAACGCCCTCATGACGGCCACCTACTGGGAAATCGGCCGGCGGATCGTCGAGTTCGAGCAGGGCGGCGCGAAACGGGCGGGCTACGGCGAGGAATTGCTCAAGCGGCTGGCCGGGGATTTGACGGCCCGGTTCGGCCGGGGGTTTTCGGCGCCCAATCTCAACAAGTTCAAACAGCTCTACCTCGCTTACCCGCCGGCCCGGATTTTATCGACAGTGTCGATAAAATCGGCCGCGTCCCCAGTCCTCGGTCTCCTCAATACACCGCCCGGCCGGAAGAATTTATCGACACTGTCGATGGAATTGCCCGCTGCCATCGAGATTGCCTCGATGGTGTCGAACGAATCGAACCCGACTCAAACCCAGAAGGCACCGGCACCAATTTCCCAGACCGTGTCTGGAAAATCGCTGGTCACGCCCATCGCCCTGGCCGATCTCGCCCGCGCCTTCCCCCTCCCTTGGTCCCACTATGTTCTGCTGATCGGGCGGAGCCGCTCGCCCGAGGCCTTCGCATTCTACCACGCCGAGGCCCTGCGCGGCGGCTGGTCCGTCCGCCAGCTCGACCGGCAGATGGCCTCGCTGTTCTACGAGCGCGTCGCGCTTTCCAAGGGCAAGGCCGCCGTGCTGAGGAAGGGCGCCCGCCCGCAGCCGGCCGACGTCGTCAGCGTCGACGAGGAGGTCCGCCACCCGCTGGTCCTGGAATTCCTCGGCCTGCGCGACGAATATTCCGAGACCAACCTGGAGGATGCGCTCGTCCGGCACCTGGAGTCCTTCCTTTTGGAGCTGGGCAACGACTTCGCCTTCGTCGGCCGCCAGCGCAGGCTGCGCATCGACGACGAGTGGTATCGCGTGGACCTGCTCTTCTTCCACCGCCGCCTGCGCTGCCTGGTCATCTTTGATTTGAAACTCGGGCGTTTCACCCACGCCGACGCCGGGCAGATGAACCTCTACCTCAACTACGCCCGCGAGCACTGGGTACAGTCTGGCGAAAATCCTCCGGTGGGCATCATCCTCTGCTCCGGCCAGGGCGAGGCCTTGGTGCGCTACGCCACCGCAGCCCTGCCCAACAAACTTCTCGTCCGCGAATACCTGCTGGCGCTGCCAGACGAGAAGACCCTTGCTGCGGAGTTGCAGAAGACCCGCGCACAGTTGGAATCCCGCCGGCCGGCCCGAGGATCTACCCGCTAGTCGATACCCACTTCGCGCCACAGCTTCGCCCTCTTCACTTCCCTTTCATCTTCACCTCCGGCATGCCCTCCAACCCCGAACTCCTGAAACAGATCGGGACCGCCCTCGGCGCCTTCGATACCGCTCCGCTCCCCTCCGCCGCCCGCGACCTGCTTCGGACCCTGGGTTACGCCTCCGACCGCAGCCTGCCCATCGGCTCGGTGGACGCCTTCTGCCGCCAGTTCGACCCCGCCGGCCGCCTCGATCATCCCTCGGCGCTGAAAGCCGAGTGGAAATCCATCCACCTTCTCTTTCAGCTCACCGATCAGGAGCTCTCCCGGCAAAACCCGCTCTTCAAGGACACCACCGTCCAGCCGGGCCTCTTCCAATCCTACGTCTTCTTCGCCCTTGAGCTGAAGGGCGGCGACTACGCCCGCGGCAAGCTCACCGGCCTCGTCCGCCAGCTCAACCGCATCTTCCCAATGCCGGTCATGGTGCTCATCAAGCACCTCGCCGGCCGGCAGCCCGTCCTCTCCATCGCCGTCATCAACCGCCGCCGCCATAAGCTGGATGCGGCCAAGGACGTCCTCGAAAAGGCCACTATCATTCGCGACATCTCGGTCGCCAGTCCCCATCGCGGCCACCTCGACATCCTCTCCTCGCTCGCGCTGCCGAATCTGGTCCACCCGCAGAAGAAGCCCATCACCGACTTCGACACCCTGCACGCCGCATGGGAGCAGATCTTCAACGTCGAGCTGCTCAACGAGCGCTTCTACCGTGAGCTGGCCAACTGGTATTTCTGGACCCTCCCGCAGGTCGAGTTCCCCGCCGACCTCGAGCCCGACGACGAGAAACGCCGCGCCACCGGCCTCATCCGCCTGCTCACACGCCTCATCTTCTGCTGGTTCCTCAAGGAAAAGGGCCTTATCCCCGAGAAACTTTTCCACCCCACCGACCTTGCCAAACTACTCAAGGGTTTCGACTCTGAGAGTAAGACCAGCTCCACCTACTACCAGGCCATCCTGCAAAACCTCTTCTTCGCCACGCTCAACCAGCGCATGGGCAGGGACAACAACGGGAAGTCATACCGCCGCTATATTACTCCGGGAGATTATCAGGGAAAGAATCGAGAGCATGGCATCACCAATCTCTTTCGCTACCCCGAGCTCTTTCAGACTTCTGATCTGGCCCCAGCACTGTTCGAGGACATCCCATTTCTAAACGGTGGACTATTTGAGTGTCTAGACCGCGAAGATCCATCCGATAAGAACCGGATGCTGCGACTGGATGGATTCACCACAAAAGGTGTTCGTCCCCAGGTTGCCGACCGCCTCTTCTTCGCTCATAAGCATCAAGAAAATCTTTCCGGTAAGGACGCCTACAACGATCCGAAGCGAAAAGACGAAGAAGTTTCAGGCCTCATCCACATCCTGAACCGCTACAAGTTCACCATCGTCGAGAACACCCCCATCGACCAGGAAATTGCCCTCGATCCCGAACTCCTCGGCAAGGTTTTCGAAAACCTCCTCGCCTCCTACAACGAGGAAACCAAGACCACCGCCCGCAAGCAAACCGGCTCCTTCTACACCCCGCGCCCCATCGTGGACTACATGGTGGACGAGTCGCTCAAGGCCCACCTCACCCGCGCCCTCGCGGAAAAGGCCCGCATGAAGGAACCCGACGCCCGCGCCGGCCTCGACCTCCTCTTCGCCTACACCGAGAAAGCCCACGCCTTCACCCCTGCCGAAGTCGCCACGCTCATCGCCGCCATCGATGCCCTGAAAATCCTCGATCCCGCCTGCGGCTCCGGCGCCTTCCCCATGGGCGTGCTCCACAAGCTCGTCTATATTCTCGGCAAGCTCGACCCCGACAACGAGCGCTGGAAGCAGACCCAGCTCGCCAAGCTTGACTCCGCTCCCATGCGCGAGGAACTCGAACGCGCCTTCGCCGACAACAACGACGACTACGGCCGCAAGCTCTACCTCATCGAAAACTGCCTCTACGGCGTGGATATCCAGCCCATTGCCATCCAGATCACCAAGCTCCGTTTCTTCATCTCCCTCGTCTGCGACCAGAAGACCAACCGGAACAAGAAGGAAAACCACGGCATCCGCCCGCTGCCCAATCTGGAAACCAAATTCGTCGCCGCCGACACTCTCATCGGCCTGCCGGAAATGACTCAATCCTTGCTCGTCGATCCCCGCATCGGGCAGATCGAAAAGGAGATCGAAACGCTCTACCACGGCCATTTCTCAATCCAGCGCCGCGACCATAAGCTCAACTTACAGCGGAAAATCAAATCTCTCCGCCAGGATCTAGCGAAGTTGCTAGCCGAAAGTCTTATGGCGCCGAAAAAGGCCGAACACGTCGCAAAATGGGATGCCTTTGATCCGCAATCCACCGCGGATTTCTTTGACCCCCACTGGATGTTTGGCCGTTCATTAGCTACCGGATTCGACATCGTGCTCGGCAATCCGCCATATATTTCTGTTGAACGTTTTGCTGGGACGGCGATTCAGGAAATGTGGCAAGAGCGTTTTGAAACCTTTGCACAGCGCGGCGACATCTATTGTTTTTTCTATGAGCGGGGACTTGATCTGCTTCGAATCGATGGAACTTTGATCTATATCACTTCGAACAAATGGATGCGCACCAGTTACGGCAAGAAGCTGCGCTCCCTTTTCGCTACTAAGGTTCGCGTTTTAGGAGTGCTGGATTTCGGAATGGGGCAGAACTTCGGCGCAGCGACAACTTACACATGTATCACATCTATCAGTAAAGAGCCTCCGCGCAATGGGGGGGAGGCCTTGCTCTGCTACGCCACAGAATCCGCTGAAGCGATTTCGAATCCCAAGGAATATTTTCTCCAGCATGCGGTTCCCCTAAAGCTCTCCGCGAGTGAGTGGGTTGTTATGTCCAACGAGCGCGCAAAATTAAAGGAACAGGTGGCTCGTGTTGGCAAACCACTCAGTCGATGGAACTTAGAGATTAGCAGCGGAATAAAAACCAGCCACAACGACGCGTTCATTGTCGATGCCGATAAATATAAAGACCTGGTTATGGAAGATTCGTCGTCGGCGAAAATGCTTCACCCAATTTTGCGCGGCGAAGACGTGAAGCGATATCATAGCGACTGGAAGGCGCATTATGTGATCGGAACCTTTAAGCAGCTTCGCGAGACCTATCACTTGGACGATTTTCCTGCGATTAAACGCCACCTGATGCAGTTCAAGCGCGAGTTAGAGCCGCAACCGCCGAGATGGAATTCCGCAAGGGACGGCAAGTGGCCGGGCCGGAACACTCAACCGTTCGACTACCTTTGGTATGAGGTCTTTTTTGCACCGGACTTGGCGCAGTTTAGACAACCCAAGATCATGTATCCAAACATGACGAAATTCATGCCCTTCTACTTGGATAAGATGAACCATTGGTTCTGCAACCAGAAGGCTTTCGTAATTACCGGGGACGGCCAGCCGCTGGAATTCCTCACAGCTTTTTTTAATTCCTCGATTTTTCGGTGCTGTTTCAAAGACAACTTCCCCGAGCTTCTCGGCAACACATACGAGCTTAGCAAAAAATATTTCAAAGACATCCCAGTGCTTGAGGTTAGCGAAGGGCAAGCACAGCTATTCGCTCCACTCGTTGAGTTAGTTCAATTTGCTAAGCTCGGTGGCCATAACGCAGCAGGTGCATTTCTGGAAGACCTCATCGACGCCTGCGTGATGGAGTGCTACTTCCGCGAGCACATGGCCGAGCGCGACCTGCTCTTCCACGACACCGTAGCCCCGCACCTCGCCGCCTACGCCCCCGAGGCCAGCGAAGTGAAGCAACGCGACTTCCTCACCCACCTCCACCAGACGATCAACGCCCCCAGCCACCCCGTCCGCAACCGCCTTCTCCGCCTGACCGCCGACAGCCCCGACCTCCTCGCCGTCATCAAGCAGGAGGGCAAGGTTTAGAAACCCGCCCCGGCCATGAACAAAGACCTCATCATCCGCATGCAGAGCCAGTTTGATGAACTTGCCCGAACGCATCCCGAAGAGCCCAATCTGGAATTCTGGTTTGCCCGGGATCTGCAGGAGCCGCTCGGCTATGCCCGCTGGGAGAACTTCCTCACCGCCATCCAGCGGGCGATCGAGTCCTGCAATACAACGGGTTACGAGGCCGAACACCATTTTCGTGGCGTCACGAAAATGGTTCCCCTCGGCAGCGGGGCGGAACGTCCGATCGAGGACTTCATGCTCACCCGCTACGCGTGCTACCTCATCGCCCAGAACGGCGACCCGAGGAAGGAGCCCATCGCCTTTGCCCAGAGCTATTTCGCGGTCCAGACCCGCAAGCAGGAACTGATCGAGGCGCGAATGCAGCTCATGGGCCGCCTGGAAGCCCGCGAGAAACTCCGCGCCTCGGAAAAGGCGCTTTCCGACAACATCTTCGAGCGCGGCGTAGGTGACGACGGCTTCGGGCGCATCCGCTCCAAGGGCGATGCCGCGCTTTTCGGCGGGCACGCCACGCAGGCGATGAAGGACAAATTCGGCATCACCCAAACCAGACCGTTGGCGGATTTTCTCCCCACCTTGACCATCGCCGCCAAGAACCTGGCGACGGAGATGACGAATCACAACGTCCAGCAGTCAGACCTCCGGGGGGAGCCATCCATCACGCACGAGCACATCCAGAACAACACCAGTGTGCGCCAAATGCTGGGCCAGCGCGGTATCAAACCGGAAGCTCTGCCACCCGAAGAAGACATCAAGAAGCTCGAACGCCGGGTGAAGACCGACGAGAAGAAACTGGAAAGGAATGCCGGACGCCTGCCCCTGCCCGGAGAGGGCGCATGAAATCCCGACTGCATCGCATCGAGATTCGGAACTTCAAAGCCTTCCGGGAATTCACCCTCGATCTCGAAGGCCGCCACCTCCTCATCTACGGCGCCAACGGCGCCGGCAAATCATCGCTCTACTGGGCTCTCTACACCTTCCTCCAAAGCGCCCGTAAGAACCCCAAGGGGTGCATCGCAAAATACTTCGAACCCGGTGGGCCTGAGAACCTGCTCAATATCCATGAAGATGCTGCGGCAAAGCCCGGCGAGATTGCCCTCACGCTGCGTGACGTTGCATCGAAGATCGACACCACCTACCGAATCAGCAAAGCGGACCACAGCACCCACCAACAGCCAGCGATCCTGAAGGGCGATCTAGCGAGCGACTTTATCACCTATCGCTTTTTCTTCGGATTTTCTGATTTCAAGAACTCCCAGAAATTCAACGTCTGGCCTTTATTCGAAAAGGAGATTCTCCCGTTTTGCGTCTCCACCGGTGGCGAGGTGCCCTTGAACTGCTGGAACGCGATCAAGTCAGGCGAGCCAAACCCGCGTGGTTACTCAAGCTATGCGGGCACGGATGCGTATCAGTCGTTCCATGCTTGCACTACCGAATTTGCGGCAATGCTGCCCGGGATCGTGGATGCAATCAGTGCCCAGGCCCAGAAATTCTACGATGAACACTTCGCTGCGGGTGACCCCGCCCCCATCAAGCTAAAGCTGGGCGTCACGACGCCCCCGGCCTCTACGGGTAGCAATCAATCGTCCTTTCAGTTCACCGTCCCCGTAGTTGAATTTGGCATTCAGGTTCCTGGTAAGCCGGCAATCACTCGTCCGCAGAGTTTCCTCAATGAGGCAAAGCTCACCCAACTCGCCCTATGCGTTCGCTTCGCGGCGTCTCTGGTCAATCTCCGTGAATCCGATCTCAAGCTCCTCGTCCTAGACGATCTCCTCGTCAGCCTTGACATGAGCAATCGAATGAAGGTCGTAGAAATCCTGCTCTCCGATACTTTCGCCGGTTACCAGAAAATCATCCTGACCCATGACCTTGGGTTCTTTCAGGAGTTCAAGCGCATGGTCGGCGGGAAGCACGAGTCATGGCTCTTTCAACGACTCAAGGGGAATGCCAAAGACGGGCCTGTCGTTGTGAACGAAAAATCACCGCTGGAGAAGGCTCAGCACTTACTTATTAAGGCGTGCAAAATAATAGGGACATGTTAGGATCGGGCAAATGAAGAAAGTTCGCGATACGGATTGCCGCGGTCTTGGACACAAAACGCTGAGCGAATTGCGACGTCGGGCCGTTGCGAGGG
>JADLGZ010000215.1 GCA_020849075.1 Fimbriimonadaceae bacterium
GCTTTCGAGTACATCGGCCTTGCCTAGCAGAATCAGCGAAAGGGCACGCCTCGCGTGGCAGACGTTAAGCGGTTCGTAGTCCGAGTTCAATAGCAAGACCTCTTTCATCTTCTGTTCACCTTGCCGGGCACAAAAAAGGGCTGGCGTCCTGAGACACACCAGCCCGAAAGTGAACCTGAGCGCACCGTATTGCGGTGTCCGCCCAAGCCGTCGGCCGGCGTATTAGGAAATCCCGATCCATCCAGTTGTGCATGGCTATTGTTTTTGACGCAACTAGGACCGGGAAGGACGCACGGATATTTGCTGGGTTACACCTATGAACCTAGACGGTTATCCCTATCGAAGATGCCATCACGGCAAATCGTCCGTCAAACCGAAATTCGCAATGACAATGTCAATGTCGGCGGCATCCACCTCTCCTGAGCGATCAACATCGCTGTTTCGATTTGAAGCATAGCCCGGATCACTTGCACCAAGCCCGAAGTTCGCAATGACAGCGTCAATATCGGCGGCATCCACTTCGCCCGACTCATCAACGTCTCCGTCAGCACAAACAATGTTGATGCCCGTTGCGTTACCGGCGGTTGTATTGAAGGCAACCGTCCTTCGCAGCCAAGAGCCATGATTCACTGAGATCCGACCCAGACCCGTTGGAACTGGCACCTTTAAGCGACCATCCGGTGCGATCCCTACGGTAAGAGCAATCACATTGCCAGGGTTGCTGTCCATACGAATTTCGACGCTCACCCCCTTGGGCGCATACTCGCCTTGAATCAACTCGTTCAATACCAGAGTGCCCGATACTGATCGACTGTTCCCGCCCGTAAGGTCAAGGCGTCCCACATTGCCAAGACTGCTGTTGTTGTAGCGGCACACCCAAATCTCACCGTTGTTATCGGCTTCCACCGCCGATTGTTGGGTCATAGAGACCTTCGGGGTGAAAGTACTGCTAGTTAGCGCAAGGAGGGCATTCTGCAACACTCCGGACTCCAAATCGAACTGCATTGGCATCCAGGTGAGCCAAGCTCCGACGAAGTCAGCGACAAAATAATTCCCGTAGATCCCGGTGCCAAGATTGGTCCCTCGATAAATCACGCCACCACTTTCAGACATCCCCACACTGTGGGTGTAAGTAAAGAAGGGCCAATGCGGGTTTGTGATGGGCACTGATCCGCTGAGACCCGTTGTCAGAGTTCCTTCATAGGTCTTCCACCCATAATTCACTCCAGCCGTGTTTGCAAGCACGTGGTTTGACTCCTCCATTTGGTCTTGCCCAACGTCCGCGATGACGAGTCCATCCATGCCGTTCATCGAGGGCGGATCAAAGCTCCACTTCCACGGATTTCGCAAGCCTAGGGCCCATACTTCGTCGGCACCAGGCCCGCCAACGTACGGATTGTCAGCCGGAACATGATAGTTCTTGGTTGAATCTCCTGGGAAGTCGTCTCCATGAACGTCCAATCGGAGCATTTTGCCGAGCAGGTTATCTATGTTCTGAGCCCGGTTGCCTGGATCGTTGGCACTCCCTCCATCACCCATGCCGATATAGAGGTAGCCATCCTTGCCAAAGCGCATCGTGCCGCCATTGTGATTAGCATATGGCTGGGCAATCGAGATGATTGTGAGGGCCGTGCTCGTGTTGAATTCATTGGTAGCATTGTCTACCGTGTACCTAATGACCTCGGTTCGCTCGGGACCCGATAGCGTCACGTTGATATACGCATACCGATTGGTCGCATAGTTTGGGTCGAAAGCAAGACCGAGGATGCCTTGCTCCTGGTCACTTGGGAGACCCGTCAGGACTAGGGACTGAGCAATCTCTGCTCCTGTCGAAGGGTTAAAGCAAGAAACCCGCCCTGAGGTTGGGGCAAGGGGCCGGGCCAAAACTGTGCTCACGCCCCGCGCCTCGACGACGAACATTCGGCTGTTATCTCCCGGCGGCTGGGCGATCGCGACGGGCCGATGCACATTGCTGATCACGGTCGTCCTCGTGATCTGGGCGAACGCAGCCGTAGAGATGAGTCCTGCGAAAGCAAGGCAGAGGGTTTTGGAAGGCATGCAATATTGTGGAAGATTGCGTGGTCAAAGGTTCGCTTGGAATTACTAGGTTAGAGTAATCTTTACCAAATGCGCTCGCCATTGGCCGACGGTCAGTTAGAGATTGTTGAGTCCGTTGACTCCACCCAAGATGCATTAGCGCAACGCCTACGGACCAACGCGGGCATTTCGGCCCTACTTGCAGAACATCAAACTGCCGGGAGGGGACGACACCGCCGCCCATGGGTTAATGAGCCAGGCCAGTCTCTCAGTTTGTCGCTCGCCTTCTTGGGCTACCGGGACCACCCACGTCCTTGGCTCATTGGAATGGGGGTGGCAGCCGCGGTGGCGGCCGCCATCCACTCTCGGCTGCAGTGGCCCAATGATTTAATCTTGGATGCCAAGAAGGTTGGGGGGATCCTCACCGAGATCGTGGATGGTGTCCCTATTGTGGGCATCGGCCTTAACCTCAATCAGACAGAGTTCCCGCCTGAAATCCGGGACCGAGCCATCAGTTTACGGATGCACCGCAACTCCACTTACGACGCGAAGCGCATCACCGAACTTATTTTGGAGCGAATTGAATTGCTGCCTGAGCCGGAGAGTTGGGATGCGTTACACTCGATTTGGGCCTTGTTCGATGCGACTCCCGGCAAGACCTACCTGTTGGATGATGGCTCAAAAGCTATCGGCATCGGCATTGGTCCAGAAGGGGAGCTCGTCGCATCGGTAGACGGAGAGACAACCACGGTCTTGGCCGCCGACGCTCTTCTTTAGTCGGAGCGAATCACATCCTCGAGGTGGGTCATGTTTTCCCCATCAAATAGGACGAGGTCAAACCGAATAGGCGTGTCCGTTGGCATCCCAAACTTTTCGATGAATTCAAGGGCGCCCTTTCGAAGCCGGTTGGCCTTTACCGGCGTAAAGCTATCCAGAGCCCTTCCCCGTCGGCGCGCCTTTACCTCAACGATCACGAGTACTGCGCCGTCCATGGCTGCAACATCAATCTCCCCGTGGGTGAGCTTCAAACGGCGACCAAGGAGAGTCCAACCGAGCGACAGAAGGTATTGCGCAGCTTCATCCTCGCGGTCAGATCCTAGACGCCGAGGCTGAGGCATGGTTGCAGCACCAAACTCTTGATGGGTTCAAAACTGCGCCGATGAATCGGGCAGGGTCCGTGTTCTCGGATGGCCGCGAAATGCTCGGGTGTACTGTAACCAAAGTGCCGCTCGAATCCATACTCAGGAAAATTGGCACCGTACTCGACCATGGTCCGATCCCGTTCGACCTTGGCCAAAATACTGGCCGCTGCGATCGCGGCATAGGTCGCATCTCCCTTAATGATGGGGCTACACGGAACTGGCGCAAGGGGCGGAATCCGGTTCCCATCAATAAGCGCAGCTCGAGGTGGTCTCGGCAGGCTTTCAAGGGCCGCTTGCATCCCCGCCAACGTCGCATTGAGGATGTTAATTGCGTCAATCTTCTCGTGGCTGACCGTAATGACGGCGAAGTCTGCGCTGGCCTTAATGATTCGCTCGGCAATCACACGTTGCTCAGGGGAGAGCTTCTTGCTGTCATCTAGGAAACTGCAATCAAAACCTTCCGGGAGGACAACCGCTGCTACGACTACAGGCCCGGCGAGTGGCCCCCGACCGGCTTCATCTACCCCCGCGATCAACGGTGTTGCCGCTAACGGTTCGCGCATGTCGCCCTTAGAGACGTCGCCCAACACCATTCTTTATCCAACTTCTTCACGCTTTGGCTCTCGCTCCATGAGCCTTCCGACCCCATCGCGGGCAGTCATTTGACCCTTTATCACGGCATGCACGAGTTTCATGATCGGAAGCTCAATGTCGTACATTTCCGACAAGATCGTAACGCATTCCGCCGTCCCAACACCCTCTGCCACCTGACCAAGCTCGAGTAGAACTTCTTTGAGAGCGCGGCCTTGTCCAAGGCCAAGACCAACTCGATAATTTCGTGAAAGCCGACTGTTCGCCGTCGCAAAGAGGTCACCCACGCCAGCGATGCCGAAGAAAGTCTCGGTACGAGCCCCCATCGCAAGGCCCAATCGCACCATCTCGCCAAGACCACGTGCGAGCAAAGCTCCCTTCGTGTTATCGCCGTACCCCAGGCCATCGCTCATCCCAGCGCCGATCGCAAGGACGTTCTTGAGCGCGCCCGACAATTCGACACCCACTACATCGCTCGAATAGTAGGCTCGGAATTTGCGCGACTGCAGGGCAACGCAAACCCGGTTTGCCGCCGCCTCATCAGCACATGCCGTAACTGCAGCTGTAGGAATGCCCTGCGCAATTTCGACCGCCAAGTTTGGACCGCTTACGGCACCCACCATCGCCTTCGGCTTTTCTTCCTGGGCGACGTCCGACAGGAGCTTAGCGGTGCCAGGCTCTAAGCCCTTGCTTGCCAGTACCAAGAACGGATTCTCACAAGGAATCAGCTTCGCGCATTCTCGAACAGCCGGGGATGGAACGGCAATTATCCAGAATTCCGCCCCGGGTACCGGATCACCGACCTCCCCAAAGCCCACATTCTTGGGAAGCTCATGTCCGGGCAGATAGCGATGGTTTTGGTGAGTAGAGGTGAGGTCCTTCAACTCATTAGCATCTCGCCCTAAGAGCGTCACTTCATGCTCATTTCTAGCGAGATGTAGGGCCAGAGCAGTGCCCCAGCTCCCCGATCCGACGATCGCTACTTTCACGGTTCAAGCATAGCCGAAACTCAAAGTGGCAGCTCGACAACCCTCGCTGAGATTCCTCTAATGAGGATATCCTCAAGTCCCCTCGGCACGTAAGCTGCTGCGATTGGGCCGTGCATGGGACTCACTTCAGATCGGGTCACCCAAACACTGTCATAATGTCCGGGTTCGATGACCTCCTCGCTTAAGAGGCCGCTCCAAACAGTCTTTGTCTTGCCCCGAGCATGGATTCTGTGCAGAATCTCCTGACCCACGTAACAGCCTTTGATCGTACTGAGGTGGCTCGCCACGACCTGACTTCCCAATTCAAGGAGCAGAGTTCTTGGTCCAGTGTCTACGCCAAAAATTGGAATGCCCAACTCAATCGGCATGGGGAGATCAGCTCGCTCGGCGGAGGTAATCCGGACGACATTGACATCCTCAAGGATGACGTGAGTCTTAACCCGATCCTCAAGGGCCAGCATTGATAGCTCGTTGCCGTTCGCCAAGGTGCCTTCATCACAATCTCGCAACTCGCCCAAGCCCGCCAGAGTACCGTTCGGGTTGCAAATTCCAAACCGACAAGGGAGTTGCCTGACGTCGTTCGTGATTTGACCCTGGAGCCACTCCAGATGATCTGCGCCAGTGAAGAGAAGCTCCATCCAAAGCATAATACGAAGGATGGGCATAATCGTGCCTTTGATTGCGTTGGGCTTGGCGTACGGGGTAGCACGAAGAGAAGTCTCAGTCTTTGAGCGGCACGCTGCTGCCGACATCGCAGCTCAACTAACCGGGGAACGCAAGGTTGTCATGGTGCGCACCAACTTTGAACTTCCCTTCGGTCCACTGTTTTCTGACATCCGAAAGGCCACGATTGAGGCTTCCCACTTTGGGTCAGAAGGGATCCCGCTTTATGCTGACCCCAATCGCCCCTCATCTGGTAGGGTCAGGAGCCTTGAAATTGTCCTTAACGACTTCACCCTACGGGGGCTGCGCATTGAGAGCCTCAGGTCAACCATTCCCGAGTGCAGGTTTGATCGCGATCTTGCCTTGAAGCATAAGCAAATCCGACTTTCCCGAAGCGGCCATGGAGTCGGGACAGTCAGGATTCTTGCCCAAGACTTAGCTAAATATATCCCCACCAAAGTTAAGGAAATCAAGGAGTGCCTCGTTAAACTAGACCGAGGCAAGGTGTGGGTTGAGGGCTACGGTGAATTCCTCATTGCGAAGACTCGATTCTTGGTTGTTGCTGACCTCACGATTGAAAATGACGTCCGGCTCAATCTGACCAACGCCCGGGTTGTTTTGGACTGGCAACTGGCGGATGACCTGTCTCGAAAAGCTTTGCTGGACGCCATGAATCCGGTGGTTGATCTGCAGCAGGACCTTGGCCTTTTGGATGCCTTCGCTTTGGAATCCGTGAAGTGCGAAGCCGGTGCACTCATTGCTACCGGCAAGACCCAGATACCAGCTCGTAGCGAAAACATAAGGATAAACTGATCCTGTGATTGAGCTCATGGCCATCCAACTGCAAGCCCAACAAGATGCCGCTTTACGCCTCCCCATTGCGGGTAAGGAGATTGAAGTTTTCACCTACAAGCCGAGGAGCTATGCTGGCGAGCGCATGATCATGGTGTTGCACGGCACCCTGCGCAATGCCGACGAATATCGCAATGATGCCCGAGCGATGGGGGACCGTTTCGGGGCACTCATCGTGGCCCCAAAATTTGATTCCGAGCGCTTCCCCAGCATCAAGTACCAGCGGGGCGGCATTCTGAAGGAGGATGGGACACCTGCTCCGAGATCTGAATGGACCTATGCCCTCATCCCGCAGATTTTCACCGCAATCAAGAAGCGAGAGCGCAAGCCGAATTTGAAGTACTGGATTATCGGTCACTCGGCGGGTGGTCAGTTTGTGCTACGGATGGCTGGATTTCAGAAAACAGGCGCAGAGCGAATGGTCGCAGCCAATCCAGGCTCCGACCTCTTCCCAACGCGGGACATGCCATTTGGATACGGTTTCGGGAATCTTCCCGATCTCCTAGCCGACGATAAGGTTATCCAAAGCTATTTAGCTCAACCGCTCACCCTCTACTTAGGTACGGCCGATAACGGACCGGATGAGTACTTCGACGATAGTCCTAGCGCCATGAAGCAGGGTCCAGGACGATATCAGCGGGGACTTGCCAGTTACGAATACGCAATGAAGCTCGCGGCTCAGCGAGGTTGGCGGTTTGGCTGGAGTCTCGTCAAAGCTCCCGGTATCGGTCACGACCATACGGCAATGTTCAACCATCCTGCCTGCGAACGCGCCCTATTTGGGCAATTCTTACCCGTGCAATCCTCAAGGTAGCAAAGGTCCCAATTTGGAACCACCCTCTACCGTTTCGTGAACAGTCGAGCGCATTCCCAGTGTCAATACCGGCGATGGACAACACAGAAGACATTAAGAGTACGATCGAAGACAAAGCAAACGAGGTCGTCGGCGAGGTTAAGGAGGTTGCCGGCAACGTTGCCGAGAAGGCTGGCGGGTTTCTCGAGACGCTTAAGGAAAAGGCACAGGACACCTTTGCCGCCGCAGTGGACAAAACCGAAGAGTTGACCGGCAAGGACCTGAACAACGACGGTTCTGTTGGCAATTCTCCGGAATCGGCTAGCTAAAGCAACCTTCTCGCAATCGGGTCTGCCAGCGCGGTCATGTCGCAATGGCGGGCCCGTTCAAAACACGTCCTAGTCTGTCGCCAGAACGGCGTTGATCCGCCGCGCGAGTTCGAAGTCAAAAGCCGTGAGGCCACCACCCGCATCATGGGTCACCATGCTAATCGCCAGTTGGTTGTAGCCCAACCGCATGTCAGGGTGATGGTTCAGGTCCTCGGCAAGCTTTCCCACGATCATCGTCGTAACCAGAACCTCTTGATAGGTGTCGAGATCTAGCACACGCGTAAGCTCACCACCTTCGACCGTCCAGCCCGGGACGGTCATCAATTCCGAAGCAATCTGCTCAGGCGCTAACTTGTCGTAAGTTAAGCTCATCGGCGGAGGAGTTGTTTTAGCTCAGAAACAACACCCGCGTTCATGATCGCCATAGCTTCCGTGATGATTCCCGCCTTCGCATAGCGCACCAAGGACTGATTCATGGTCTGCATCCCCCAGAACCCGCCTTCGTTCATCATCGCGTAAAGGTCATTGAAGTGCCCGTCCTCAATTGCCTTTTGAACGGTCGGCGTGACAATGAGCACCTCATTGGCCACCACGCGGCCCTGACCATCGGCCGTTGGGACGAGTTTCTGAGCAATGATTGCTCGCAGTGAATTCGCCAACCGTTGGCACAGGTGCGCCTTCTCGTGGGGCGGAAACATATTGATGATACGATCCAACGTTTCGTAAGCGGAAGCCGTGTGAACGGTACTGAAAACAAGGTGACCGGTTTCACCGGCGGTCAAGGCTACGTGCATCGTTGTCGTGTCGCGCATTTCACCGATGAGGATCACATCCGGTGCTTCGCGGACGACCGCTCGCAGGGCGGGCATAAAGTCTTCTGTGTCAATTCCGACTTCTCGCTGGCTGACATGTGCCTTCTTATCCTTGTGAGTAATTTCGAGCGGGTCTTCGACCGTCACGATATGGCAAGCTCGGTTCTCGTTGATGATATCAATGAGGGCAGCCAAGGTCGTGGTCTTACCAGAACCCGTGGGCCCGGTAACCAGGACCAAGCCCTGCTTATGCTTCGTCACCTCACCCAAAACCGTGGGTAGTCCCAGTTCCTCCAACGAGCGAATCCTCATTGGAATGATTCGCATTACGGCGGCGGGATGGGTTCGCTCCC
This sequence comes from Fimbriimonadaceae bacterium, assembly GCA_020849075.1. Lineage (GTDB taxonomy): Bacteria > Armatimonadota > Fimbriimonadia > Fimbriimonadales > Fimbriimonadaceae > JAFLBD01. Next base: position 8,562 of record JADLGZ010000215.1, read on the forward strand.
GATAGATATTTGTACGGACGCGGCACTTTTCGCCAAGCTGAAACGCAAGATCCATTTCGCTTGTTTCTTCGAAAATCCTCTTCTGCTTTTCGGACATCAAACCCGTTAGCAAACGATGCGTGTCCTCTCCGCTAAGAATTGGCCACTCTCCCGGGACTTCTTGGATCTCACTATTACGCTTAAAGCGAGGCGGTGCACCCGCTTTGATCATAAGATCCGAGGCCACCATCTCGTAGCCTAATTCGATGAGTTCGTGAATTGAGACGTCTGTTGCCGCTTTCATAGCAATTTATCGATCGGGAGTGCGACCAACCATGAGGAAGTATACCAACGCCCCCGCCGCAATCGAAGCGAAGACGATCAACAAGATCAAAACGTTCGCCGGTAAACCAGCTTGGACCTTCGCAACTGGCTCAGGCTGAGCCTCCTTGATGTGGCTCAGGGGTATATGAATGCGGCTACGATCTTGGGTCTTGAGCTGGATTAAATACTCAATGGTGTTAGGATTCGAATTGGCGGTACCACTGACCACAGTGCCTTCGTTAGCAAAGGTACGCAATGTTCGCTCTTGGGGCAACTCGCCATCAAGGATCACTTGGATGGCATGAATCGTATACGGTTCAGGAGCGCCGGCGAACGTACGAGCCAACGCCTGCAGATTGGTCTCACCTCGAATACGGTTCATTAACCCATTGATCGCAAACTGGGCTTTGACGATTCTTTGGTACTGCCCTTCGCCGTAGGCTTGAGCAAAAATCATAACTCCCCGTGGTGCAACGCCAACCTCTTGCCCTAGTGAATTGATTTGCTGCTGCAGTAGCTCAGGGGGATACTTCGCATTGAGCATCGATATATTGACTAGTTCCGAACCGGAGTCTTGCTTGATTACGATACTGACACCGGGTCGCATGTCTTGGGACCGCGATATTGAGCCGGTGAGGACCATTAGGAGGACGAGCGTGACTTGGAACAGGCGGAAGATCATCTTTTGCGGAACTTAACTGAATCTAATACGTAATGGTATGGAACTAATGAGGCAAGGCGCGTCATAATGGGGCGCGAATTCCCAGGGGTTGCTAGATTATGAGCGAGATCCAAGACGTTACGATATCGTCCACCAGTGTGTTCCTCACGCCTGAGGGATACAAGCGCTTGCAGGCCGAGCTTGAAGTGCTGACCACTCAAAAGCGGCAGGAAATCGCGGAGCGTCTGCGAGAGAGCAAGGAACACGGAGAGTTCAGCGAAGATAACAACGAACTCGATGAGGTTAAGTTTGAGCAAGCCATCATTGAGAATCGTATTAATGATCTAAAACTCATCTTTGCCGGTGCCCAAGTCGTGGACGCCGACTTGCTCAACGACAAAGAAGTCAACATCGGAAACTATGTTGAGGTCAAGGACGATCGAGGAATGCAGTTTGAGGTGAGGGTCGTTAGTTCAATCGAAGCGGATCCTGACCACGACTATGTCAGCAATGAGTCTCCAATGGGAACCGCTTTGCTAGGAGCAAAGATTGGCGAAACCATCGAATTTGAGGCTCCTGCTGGAAAGCTCAAGTATAAAGTCGTTAAGATCAGAAAATGAGCCAACTCATGTTGGTATAATGGGGGTTCCCTGGGCACTATCCTTAATTGAGTACGCCCAAACGATGGGCTAAACCGAATCGTCATGAGTGAAAAGCTGGAAAGCAAACGCGCCGCAACCAATGTGCCGTCGCCGAAGATCCGCCGAGGGCCGAAGGGCTTTCTCACCGATACGCGGGCGGAACTAAAGAAGGTCACTTGGCCAACACGAGCAGAAACGAATCGCCTTACCGGTGTCGTGCTGGCTGTTTGCGTTATGTGCGTTCTCTTCCTCTATGGGCTCTCAATGGGATTTGGTTGGATTCTTGAGTCCGTGTTCCGGGCGCGAGGCTAAGATTTATGGCAAAGGCTTGGTACGCAGTACATACGATTTCGGGGCACGA
>JADLGZ010000216.1 GCA_020849075.1 Fimbriimonadaceae bacterium
CGGCCCGGCTCAGATAGAAGGATTGCCCCCTTGTGAAAGCGTACTTGATCAAGAATACGACGATGACAGTCAGACACGTCCAACCCAGTCGGCGGAGAGCCTCTTCTCGGCTCTGAGGTGGGTTCACCCGCGACTGCCCCAACGATTCGATTGCTCGCTGGACATCGGCTTCATCTTTATCCCATTCTAAAGCTAAGGCAGATGCAGGCGGCAAGCTAAGTCGAGGGTCTACCGGGTGCTTACGGAGTCCCTCCCGGATTCGATCCTTTGGCAGGCCCAGCCTCTGGGCAAGGTCAGCTTCGTAGGGCGATGTCTGGTTGAGATCCACCCGCATAGGAGCAGCTTCATTGATTGAGCGGATTGCGACTTCAGTTAAGGGGATAGTTGCCGCCGTGAGGAGCGCTCCGACTGCAACACACACTAGCCCCTTGAAAATATTCTTTCGTTGGGAGCGAAGAGCCGTCGCGAGACGTGGATCAAACCGGAAAAAAAGCCTCGGCATGCGATAAAGGAGGAGTTTACACCCACTGGCCCCGATCCCCGTCTAACTGCTGGTAATGGGCCCACGGTGGCACGCCGAACTTATACTAGGGCGAAGAGTGTCGTACACTAAGGGCAGACCGTGAAAAGAGCTATTGCGACGATCGGATGGTTAACGTTTGGCGTTCAAGCAAGTTTGGGTGCTGATGACCTTGCGCCAGCCAATATTATCAAGTTAAATTTAACGGCAAAGGTAGATACGATGCCGCTCTACCCTGGTCAGGAGACGACCGTCTGGCGATACGTTGTTTCTCCATTGCCTCCATCTGCCCAGAAGAGCCACTTTCCTGTCATCTATGTAAAGAAAGGGCAAATCCTTGATGTCACCTTTAAGAATGGCTTAAGTGAGCCAACAAGCGTCCACTGGCACGGCTTGGATGTTCCCGCCTCGATGGACGGTCATCCTGCCGACGCCATTAAGCCAGGCGGCACTTTTCGGTATCGCTTCGTTGTTCCAAACCGAGCTGGAACCTATTGGTTCCACCCGCACCCCGATCAGCTAACCGCAGAACAAGCTGCTGCTGGCCTTGCCGGGGCCATTATCGTCAGTGATAACGAAGAGCAAGCCCTCACTCTCCCTCGCGCAAAGAGGGACCAAACGCTGGTGATCCAAGATCGCTACATCAATGGATCGAACCAATTCCAATACGTCAGCAATCCACAAGGCGGATTCCTTGGCCCCCATATCCTCGTAAACGACATGCGCAATGCCGCCATGAATGTGGACACGGCGGTGTACCGACTGCGGCTCCTGAACGGCAGCAACACACGGATTTACAAGTTGGCTTGGTCGAATGGGATGCCGGTCACGGTTATTGGTGTTGATCAGGGCTTACTTGCCGCTCCGGTCACTCGCAACTACGTAATGCTCTCTCCGGGTGAGCGGGTCGAAGTATGGGCTGATTTCCGGTCGCTGACCGTAGGCGGACAGGTTAAATTGCGATCGCTAGCCTTTACTCCAGGTGGACCCGTTTCGGGGTTTGGCCTTAATCAAGGTGCTGCCTTTGATATCATGGCCTTCAATGCAACTACTGCCGTCACTGACCCAATCACGCTACCCGCCACCCTCAGCACTGGCGTTCCCAACTACACGCTGGCCGGAGCGACAAACTACGCAAACCCGAGAGTGATTCCTTTCTCCTTGGTCAACGGCACCTTTCAAATGAACGGAGCAACGTTTGGAATGGATGAAGTTGCCGAAAATGAGAAGCCGAAATTGGGTGAAGAACAGATCTGGGTTTTTCAGAACAACGCTTCCCTCCAAATGCCCCACCCCCTCCATTTGCATGGCTCCGGCTTCCGCGTTTTAGAGCGAATTCAGTCCGGCGCGTTCCCGACGCAAGTCGCATCAATGCAGGACGGGTTTCTTGATGAAGGCCTGAAGGACACCACGCTTGTCATGCCCGGAGAAACGATCAAGTTGGTTCATAAACCTCTCTTTTACTCGGGACTATTCCTGTATCATTGCCACAACCTCGCCCATGAGGACAGTGGCATGATGCGGAATTACCGAGTTCTGCCCTAGTTCTTGCGGCGGCGTCGGATGAGTGCCGCGACACCCAACCCCAAGGCAGCCATTGTAGCCGGCTCCGGTACTGGCGTCACGACGAATTCTAAGGTGTAACTTGTTGGCTCGTTAAACTGGTTCATCCAGAAGCTGTACGAACCGGGACCAAGCGGTGGGGTGAATCCTTGTGCTCCAAACTCACCCGTCCCCATCATGGGCAGGAGATCTTGGTCAAGGTTTGCCGCGCCAAAATGCATCCAGCCAAGGAGGTCAGGGATATTCGGGTCGTTGGGATCAACCCCAAAGGTTGTTCCCGTTGTTACGCCAATAAACATGACATCCTGTCGGTTGTAGGCACGGAGATTCAGTTGCGACAACTGCTGATTTGGCGCGAGGGTAAACGTATAGAAGTCCAGCTCGGAGTCGCCCGTTGTGGCCAAAAGGAGATTTGAACCGTTTGACAGAGTCAGCTGAGTCGGATTGAAGCGATCTCCAGAAAGGTCACCATTTACCGCCTCGTCCCAAACGACGGCACTATGTCCTAGGGTCGGAACCATCGCGGCGACAAGGCAGATCAGGAAGTGCTTACTCATACCCATTCATTGTATCGTAGCAAGTTCAGGGCCACAAGCCCAAAGTTGCTAGTTTTTGTTATTTGGGCCAAGTTTCGCCAAAGCCGATTTTAGGACCCTGTCATCTAAAGGTTTAGTCCCAACGCTTGTCAATACCCTTACGACAGGCTCATGCTTGACAATGCCACCCGTTGCCGAATCCAGACTAGCGGCGATTTCCAGCATCTCTAGTCCATCACAAAGGACATCCTCTAGGCTCCTCTGGTCAAAAGGACCCTTGTGCTTCGTGATGTAATCAAAGATGCCCCGGATCTGAGTACTGCCGCTCCCAGCAGCCGCAAACGGGCCACTCTGAAACCTTGCACCTGCGGTGTCGAAGAAATAAACTCCAAACCGACCCGATTTCTGATCATACGCCGCCACGATCGGAAGGAAGACACCGATCCCTTCCATTGCCATACCCAGATTGCTTGCGAGAGCACGACTAATCTCCTGCAGCTTTCCCTCAAGCGACATTTCGCCAAGCTGCATGCGACGGTAATACTTGAAGCTATGTTTGAGGAGCCGGCAAATTTCGATAGATCGAGCAAATGATCCACTGATCGCGACCACGGTTCGATCATCGAGGGCAAAAACCTTCTCCGCCATGTCAAACATGATCATGTTGCCCATCGTGGCTCGACGGTCCGCGAAGGTCAAGATGCCCTGGTCGTACTCAAGCGCCAAGACCGTAGTCCCGTGTACCTCGGAATGGGGATCAAATGGCTTTGGCTGATAGCCGACAAGCTCGGAGAAAGTCTTGGGTGCCTGAGTCACTGACCACTCCGCTGCCGATACTTCTTAGCCTGATCCGGATCAATTTTCTTAAGACGCTCAGCGAGAGGGTTGGGTTTTTCTGGCCGCTCCACTTTCGGCAGGGATGGCCCGTCATCAGACTGTTTCCGGCCCGGGGTCGGCATGGGGGGGCGTGTAATTCGTTCAGGCACGGGGGACTCCTTCAAGGGCTCTCATAAACTCAACTACGTCAGAAATCTCGGAGAGTTGCTCAGAATAGACCCCGTCCGGGAATAGCTCAACCTCCCCTTGTCGAAAGACAATTTTACGCCAGCCTACGCTAAGGAGATCGCCAGAGAACTTCTGCACAGCGAGCCCGCGAGCAAAGGACCGTGATTGATTTGAACTCACCCTAACGTCAGCCGAGTCGACCTCCCCAAAATCTACAAGGGCTTGATACAGGCTTACTTCGGGGTCTAAGTCACTGTAGGCAAGGTCCACCGCACGGGGATCAGGCGCATCGGACAACTCAAGTAGTTTCTTCTTCGCCGCCCAGTCCACTTGCCGCGACAACAGCTCGAAACTACTCCGCACCGCCTTGAGTAGCCTTCGGCATTCATCGCCTAGGTCACTCTCGTCCAAGTAAGACTCAATGATCTCGTACGCCGTCGTAGGCCCCTGTTTTGTTTCCACCACGAACTCGTGGTTCTTGTCCTTACTGACTGACTCCATGGACTTGATGGGGTCTTCCAAGTCCCAACTTGGGCCAGAGTCCGTGATTGCGCAATCAATCGCACGCTGAACTAAGTAGAGCTTCCTCCGCGTGCAACTGGGCATTCGATTGGCATCCCCCGAAATCACATGCAGTCGCATCCAACGAGTGGGGTCAGCGTGCGGCTCATCCCGAGTGTTAAAAATTGGGCGTTGATAAAGAGTGTCAACACTCGCCAACACCGAGAAGAACTCGGCTCGTTGGCTAATTTGGAAATCACAGGGTGTGCCGTGTTCAAAACCGACCTTCCCGGCTCCGGTAAGAATCTGTCTCGCGACCAGCATCGGAACCACAGAACGCATGAGGGTTTCGACGGGGACTTCGCGCGGTACCAAGTAGCTCTCATGAGTCCCGTAGCTTGCCCCATGAAAATCAGTGTTGTTCTTGTAGACCTTTACTTGCCGACCCGTTTGGGTCATGAAGGCTCGGGCAGCAGCCAAAACAACCTCCTCACCGTGCATATCATCCAAGGTCACCGAAGAATGATCACCTTCCCCAGTCGCGTACTCAGGATGCCCGTGGTCATTGTAAAGCCGAGCCCCAGAAGGCAGAACCCGATCCGCCCGAATATCAAGCAAAGGAGTCTGACGACCCACGTCATACTGTGCGTCCACGGGGTCTACGGATAGCGTCTTGGCAACGAATCCGCGTAGGTCCGACCGGGGTGATTCAAACCGATTATCCCAACCCACAAAACATGGATTGGGATAACTTCGAACGACTTCTGCTGCGTCTTCTAGCTGCTCGGCTGGGCCGCGACCTTCAATCCAGAGTCCGTACTCTGTCTCGAGGCCGCACAGCATTACCTTCGGTAAACGCCAAATCCGCCGCTCGTGCCAAAAGGCCAGATGCCTGGCGGAACGCCGGTAACATCCCAATCACCCCGCCGGACGGTGCCGTTCACCTTGACGAGATTGCTCAGGGTCCCTTGGACTTCATTGGCAGGAACGGCATCATCAATCGTATCAACCGGATACAGTTTGAAGATATTGTTGCTTGGGTTCCCGCCAACGTTATAGAAAACGCTACCGTACCAAAGGGCCGTCACATTGCCCCCCGATGTCTTGTACAACACAAACTGTTGTCGCGCATTAGCCTCGGTTGGCGCAGCTTCTCGGCTCGTGGGGAAGGCAACCGCGACGGTGGTATCACTTGAACTAATCGCGCTGCCAAAGTTTTTCCACGTGCCAATGATGCTCGTGTATCGTGTCAGAGCAGGGCCCGTATCATCCAAGATAAACAGGTTTGCGCCAGAAATCTCGCTACCAGGAGGTCCGATTGGCGGGCCTTGGGTGACCTTACCGTTCTGGACATTGATTGGATCAAGCAGTTCAAACACGCTACTCGAACCCATATCCCGGCTGTAACCATAACCATCCCCGCTGAAGTAGACCCGGTCGGCATCGGTGCTATCACCGTGAAGCTGAGGCTTTGATGACACACCCGAAATATCAAAACAGACATAGTCGGAAAACTGACTAATCATCTTGTTATAGATCGGATTGAAGTTCGCAGTTCGGAACGCTGCGTCATCCCAGAAAATTGTGTCGTCACCGAAATTGTAATTCAGCATCGAGTCGTCTAGGCGAACGGTGAAATTGCTCACCCGCCCAGGGAACACACGAAGGTTTGCCTCGAATGGATTCGGAGCTTGGAAAGCAACGCTTCCCTCTGGAGTCTGGTTGGTGACCGACCCGTTCTGTCGCTCAATGAACTGCTTGACTTCAAGCAAGTACTCGGCAAAGCCTAACGAGCTGGAACCAATCGGGAACTGCACCCCAAATGCCTGCGCATTGATCGTATAGCCGTCAAGTTGTACATTCATTTCTTGGAGAACATTGTTCTCACCCGTCGGGATGTAGTCAAACTGGGAATTCTGGAACCGCACATTCCGAATGACCGCCGTTTGTGACTGTGCCGCACCGCGAGGCAGTGAGCGGCCCATACCACTCAAGAAGGTCGTTTGGACAACCCCACCGGCTCCCAAGCTAAAGGTTGGATAGGTGCGACCGCCTGGCCCACCGCCACCGGGGCCACCCCCCGGGCCACCGCCGCCGGGTCCACCACCATTGTCTCCTCCACCGCAACCGGTTAGGAGCGTCACTACGCAGGCAAATAAGAACAGCTTCTTCATGCTGGAATATGTCTCTCAGATCTGATGGCCCAAATTGGGCGCACGTGCAAGTATAGACGACTTGCGCGCAGAAGTTGGACGCCCTACCTCTCGCCAAAGTTTGCTCAATTTTGCTCATGGGTACAATCCATCACCCATGAAGCGCGATGGAATGCTTGACTTGAACGATGCGCTTCAACACCCAGGCCGTGTTATTTCGGTTGACATCTCGACCGACATGCCGGGGGAAGCAGATGTTGAGCTTACGGCACCGATTGAAGGCTTCTTGGAGGCTGAAAGTACTGGAAACCAGCTCCTATTGAAAGGCGAGTTCAAGACCAGGTGCACCTTACAGTGCGCCAGATGCGGAGGGCCACTGGAACAGGACCTGTCCTTCGAAATCAACGAGGATTTCCCCGTAGATGGCATCGCAAGCATGTACGCACAAGATGACTTTGCTCGAGTGGTAGCCGAGGAAGATTTTCCGATTTTTGAAGAGAACAATCTAATCGTTGAGGCATTACTCCACCAAGGTCTGATTGTAAGCCTTCCCCAGGCACCCTTATGCGCGTATGGTTGGGACGGTGACTGCCCGGAAGCGCGCAACCTTCCTCGCGCAACTCCAAGCAGCAGCACTCCCCTCGAATCGCTGGCCTCGCTTCTTGAGGAGGAGCAGCCCTGAACCGTATAGCCATTGATGCCATGGGCGGTGACTTCGCTCCACGCGAAATTGTAAAGGGAGTCATGCTCGCCCATGACGAAGTACGGGCCCAACTTATTCTTGTGGGGCTACAGGATCAACTTAATGCCCTGATGCCTCAACGCCCACCGAATGTTGAGGTCGTCCATGCCAGCGAAGTGATCGGCATGGAAGATAAGCCCATTGAGGCGATTCGGAAGAAGAAGGACAACTCACTCAGCCGGTGTGTTGAATTGGTGAAAGAGGGCCACGCGGATGCGGTTGTTAGCGCCGGCAATACAGGCGCCGCCACAGCAGCCAGCCTACTATCATGGCGACAAATGACCGGAGTTCATCGGCCCGCGATCGCTACCAGCATGCCTAACAAGCACGGTCACTTTCTCCTGCTTGATGCGGGAGCATCCCCCGACATCGAACCTGAGCAAATCGTTGAGTTTGCTTTGATGGGGAGGGCTTATGCGCAAACGGTCTTGGGCCGACACGAACCAAAGGTCCATCTTATTAACATGGGAGAGGAGCCGGGAAAGGGCAGTGCCTTCGCGAAGCAAGCCTACACGCTCCTGGAGAAGTTCCCCTGGTTCGCGGGCAATATCGAAGGAAAAGACCTCCCGACCGCGCCCCTTGATGTCGTTGTTTGCGATGCTTTCGTGGGCAACATCATCTTAAAAACCGCCGAAGGTATTGCCGAGTACATCTTCTCGGAACTTCGGAGCGCGGCGACCGCGAATGCTCTCACCAAGGTGGGATTTCTACCCGTGCGATCCAAGTTGCGTCCACTCAGCAAAAAGCTGGACTATGCCGAATACGGGGGCTCCCCCCTTCTTGGGCTCAACCACCTTTGCACGATCTGTCATGGGCGCAGCAACGCGAAGGCGATCATGAACGCAATCAAGGGCACTGATCGCGCATTGACCAACGGCCTCATTGAGAAGATTCGACGTGCATTTTCTGAGGTCTAGGCATCAAAGCATGTGCCCCATCTTCGTCGCCTTTGTCGCGAGGTACCTATCTCGGTTCTCATTAGGGGGTGCAACTATGGGAACGTATTCTACGAACTCCAAGCCATAGCCCGAAACCCCGGCGCGCTTAGCCGGATTATTGGTCATGAGCCTAATCTTCGATACACCTAGATCGGCCAAGACCTGCGCTCCCAATGAATAGTTTCGTTGGTCGGCTTTGAATCCAAGAGCGAGATTTGCTTCTACCGTATCCATGCCTTGATCTTGAAGCTCGTATGCTTTGAGCTTCGGGATCAGGCCGATACCTCGACCCTCCTGCATGATATAAACCACCACGCCCCGGCCTTCCTCCTCTATCATGCGAAGAGCGATTTCAAGTTGATCGCCACAATCGCATCGCAAGGAGTGGAGTAAGTCGCCCGTAAGACAGGAACTGTGCATGCGAACAAGCACCGGTTCTCCCCCCGAAACATCGCCCTTCACGATTGCCACATACGGGTCATGCTCTACGCTTGGCTGATACGCATAGAGCTTGAAATGTCCAAACTTTGTTGGGAAATCAATTGGGCCTGCGGCTCGCTCGATTAGCCGCTCATTTTGGCGACGATAAGCGATGAGATCAGCAATCGTAACGATGATGAGCCCATGCTTCTGAGCGAATTTCTCAAGTTCGGGAAGGCGCATCATTGTGCCGTCCTCGTTGAGGATTTCGCAACCCACACCCGTTGGTTGGTAACCCGCCAAAGTCATCAAGTCCACGATTGCCTCGGTATGTCCCGCACGCTGCAGCACCCCACCCTCTTCTGCGCGGAGGGGGATGATGTGTCCGGGCCTTGCCAGGTCCGTTGGTTTGGCTTGCCGATTCACGAAGACTTTCACGGCAAGGGTTCGGTCAGAGGCTGAAACCCCTGTGGTAGCGCCATGAAGCGCATCAACGGTTTCCGCCATCGCCGTTCCATACCGAGCCGTATTTTGCTTGGTCATCATGGGTATTCCAAGCTCTTGCAGCCGCTGCGGCGTTGTGGGAATAAAGGGAACGCCACGACCGTGGAGCAACATGAAATTCATCAGCTCCGGCGTACACTCCTCGGCCGCGCATACCAAGTCGCCCTCGTTTTCACGATCTGGGTCATCAATGACAATGATCAATTGCCCCTTTTGGAGCTCAGCGATTGCTTCGGGGATGGTCGCAAAGGGCATCAGACCATTCTACGCCTTTCACGGCGAGACGTTCGGCCCCAAC
>JADLGZ010000217.1 GCA_020849075.1 Fimbriimonadaceae bacterium
GCACTTGACTGAGCATAGTGATAGGCACTGTACTGATCGTGACCATCGCGATCCCAGAGAACACCCAATCCAAACCAATAGGATGCAGCTTGGGCATAGGTTTCAGCAAGGTAAGCATCATCTCCACCACCATCCAAGAGCATTCCGACCCCACCGCTGATCCCTCCGGTATCCTCCCGAAACCCCATTCCCATACCTTGCGCAAAGCTGTAATGCACATCGGAGAACAACGGAGAATTGAGGGCCGAGCCGCCAGCCCGGTAAACGTCTCGACCAGCGCGGTCAACCAGAATCCCGATCCCTTCTGTCCGCCCCATGCCTTGGCCATACAGTGGAAGATCGTAGAAGTCATCACCCTTGGCGTCAACCACCATGCCTATCCCAAAGGCCCCGTACCCTTGACTCATCATTTGACTCTGATACAAGTCACTTCCAAAGGCATCGCTAAAGACACCGACCCCTGCAATCCCGCATCCGAGGCTCAGAGCCCCTGTTCGGTAAACATCGTCTCCTCCCTCATCGCGGGCAATTCCAATGCCAAGGAGACCCGCTCCCAGACTGAGGTCCCGAGTTTGATACAAATCGTCACCTGAGCCTAAATCCAAGAGGACCCCACTTGCCCCTATCCCAAGGCCTACTCGGCCGAGGTAGCGATCATTGCCGCCCAAATCAACCGTTAGGGCACCATCGCCCTCCAGATGAAGATCGTCACCTCGGCCGTATAGATAAATCTTGTGACCCAGAATGCTCTGCACGATTGGCTTCTCTAGATCGCCGGTAAACTTTGCAAGCTGACGCAAAACCGTTTCAGATTCTTCCGCCAAAACCGTTGCCGCTCGAATGATACGGCGATAGTCAACCTTTCTCAGTAGGGCCAAGACTTGTTGGAGATTCAAGGAGGGGGACTTGGCAAAATCAAGTTTAGGCGCAAACTCCTCACCCATCACTATTGGTAACGAGTTAATAAGCCGGCGTCGCTCATCGCCGCTCAGCGATTTTGTTGCCAATGTGATCTCTTCATCGGCTCTAGCAATACTGGCAACTAGGGAAAAGATCGGTACGCTGAGGGCGGAAGGCCCAGTAAAGTCTCCGCTGACCGTTGACTTGGCGGTAGCCTTACCATCCCAGGCCGGAAAGGTAGATTCAATGGTTGAAAGAGCGCCACTAACTGAAGCCCCAACCAATTGGCTGGAGAGCCCCATGAGGTGGTCACTGGTATCAATCGGGCGATCAATTGCCGCGTTTACAATCGAGAGGCGATATACGTCGTTGAACGGGCGCCGATCCCATGTTAGGTCGCTCTCTTGTAGGTTCCCAAGAAACAGAGTGTTATCAATGGCCTGTCTTTCGGCGGGCTTCCACTGACCAAACGAAACCGCCGCAGCTAACAGAACAACAACACCAATCAGGAATCGCACCCCCTAATGTTACTTTGTCGAACGCAATCTCCTTCTCGCCAATGCCCATGCTATCACGAGAAATGTTGCCGCTCCGATCAGGTCAATCAAAGCGTCCTGTACTCGCCCACTCCGCCCAGGGGTCAGGTGTTGCCGGAGTTCGTCAAAAGCAGCGTGACTCGCCACCCAAACAACAGCCGCTGCGGTTCGCCTCATTTGGCGAAGATCAATAGCCGAGCGGTAGAACGTCAGCGCAATCGTGCCGTAAGCCACGAAGTGAATCGTGCGTCGAATACACAGTACGACAAGATCCGCCTGTTGGAGGCCAAGCCCGAACCAGGCCGTCAGGCTCTCCTGCCACCCCCCGGCTGAACCGGCACTACCGGATAACCCGGCGATCGGAAGGGCACACAAGCACGCTACCATCACGCATTTGTAGGACCCTCGTGTGAACTGCAAGACGACAAGACCCACGATAGCTGGCAACAAGAGCGAAGACAGCGACGCTCGAGATGCGACAACAACAGCGAAGATACACAAGTAGAAAAATGCCGGTAAGGCAAACTTCGGGCGGACCACTGCGCATACGGTAACACCAAGAATCATGGCCAGAGACGGAAGGGTCAAGGCACTCAGCATCCCGCTCCCCCACCACGCCAGTGTCGCCAGAGGAACCAGTAACGGAAGCCACTTCTCCTTCGGCATAATCTCCTCCATGCGCATTCTCCTCACCAATGATGATGGTATCCATGCTCCGGGTCTCCTCGCTCTAGCGCAAGTAGCCCGTGAGTTTGGCGACGTCCGGGTGGTGGCTCCCGACCGCGAAAGAAGCGCATGTGCTCACGCGATGACATTGCGCGATCCTCTACGCATCCACGAGCTTGATTACCACGGTCTCCCCGGCTTTCAGGTTAACGGCTTTCCGGTGGATTGCGTTAACGTTGCGCTAACCGTTGCCTACCCCGACGGCTGTGACCTAGTCATAAGTGGGATCAACAATGGGCCGAATCTAGGATACGACATCACCTACTCTGGAACCGTAGGCGGCGCGATGGAAGGTTGCATCAACGGCATCCCCAGCATAGCGGTAAGCATGGCGACTTTTGTAGATGGGGCTCCCGATCACTTTGAGACCGGGGCAAGGTGGCTGAGCGAAAACTTCCACATCCTCTCTTCATTCAGCAAAGATCGCACTTTCCTCAATATCAATGTCCCAGCCATTGCCTTTGAAGAGCTCCAAGGCTCACGCATTGCTGGGATGGGTAGGAGAGTGTATCAAGATCGCGTTGAGGAACGATCCGACCCCTGGGGTCGCCGCTACTTCTGGCAGGGTGGAGTGGCCGTCATGAGAAGCGATGACCCAGAAACGGATGTTTACGCCGTGTCACACGGGTTCGTCAGCATCACACCGGTGAGCTTGGACTGGACCGACCGCCAGTGTGCAGAAGAGCTAAAGTCAAAGCTGAGGTCGCTCGTCTAGATAAGATTCCGTGCCAACATCAACTCGGCAATTTGAACGGCATTGAGGGCAGCCCCCTTAAGAAGTTGGTCTCCAACCACAAAGAGATTAATCGCACTCGGGTGGCTTAGATCGCGCCGAATGCGGCCGACGAGGACGTCACCCTGTCCAGAAGCTTCGGATGGCATCGGAAAGTGGTTGTTTAGGCGATCGTCCAAAACTCGAACACCGGATGCTTCCATAAGCACTTCTCGGACGGATTCTTCAGCCGGAACTTCGCCATCAAACTCTACGGTTAAGGCAACAGAATGAGCCCGCAAGACGGGCACTCGGATACAGGTTACGCCAATGGCGAGATCTGGCATATTCAGAATTTTGCGGGATTCAGCGATCACCTTCCATTCCTCGTCGTTGTAGCCATGCTCATTGATCGGCGTATTGTGGCTAAATAGGTTAAAGGCATACGGATGTGGCGCGACCTTTGGCGAAGCCACCCCTCCATTCAGCACCGTGCGAGTCTGTTCTTGGAGGTCGTCCATTAACTTTGCTCCGCCCCCGGACGCCGACTGGTATGTACTCAGGACTAGCCGGCTAATGGTTCCCAACTGCCGCAGGGGATGCACGGCCATCATTGTGATCGCCGCAATGCAGTTTGGATTCGCCACTAGCCGATCAGTCGGGGAGATAGTGTTGCCATTGATCTCAGGCACAATTAGGGGCACACTTTCATCCATGCGAAAAGCACTGGAGTTATCAATGA
>JADLGZ010000218.1 GCA_020849075.1 Fimbriimonadaceae bacterium
GCATATCCGTGATGTCTCCCGGTCGCCAAAAATAGGTCTCAAACTCCATGGGTGGGACGTAGTACTGGGGGCCAGCATTGATGCCGAACGTGACATTGGAACCACTAGCAACTCGCAAGGGAGACTCAGTGAATCCGGTAATCCTAATTGGCACGCTGGCGGTGACGTGGGTGAGCACGTCCTCGCCATAGGTGGCGCGGGAATTTGCGACCAGAAGAGCGATCGAGAGCACGCAAATAGCTCGCATATTTCCAATAATACAGGACTTTACATGGGAAGTGGGATTTTTGTACTGTCTGGAACCTGTACTCCATCCACTACTTCCCCCTCCCGAAAGAGGTATTCTCCTGTCTACCTATGGGGCTGGATAAGATCGTCGTTGTTGGTGCGCGCGAGAATAACCTCAAGAACATCACGGTCGAGATTCCCCGCGATAAGCTCGTGGTGATCACCGGGCTCAGCGGCTCAGGAAAATCGAGCCTCGCGTTCGATACGATCTACGCCGAAGGTCAACGACGCTACGTCGAGTCCCTCAGTGCCTATGCCCGCCAGTTCTTGGGTCAGATGGATAAACCCGACGTAGACCACATCGAAGGGCTCAGCCCCGCCGTAAGCATAGACCAAAAGAGCGCGAGTAAGAACCCGCGCTCTACCGTGGGTACCGTGACCGAAATCTACGACTACCTTCGTATTCTCTTCGCTCGTGCGGGTACCCCATTCTGCCCGAATGGTCATGGCCCGATCGAACGCCAAAGCACCGACCAGATCGTTGATCGTGTCTTGGAGCTTCCGGACGGATCGCGCCTACAGGTTCTTGCTCCCATCGTGCGGGGGCGCAAAGGCGAGTACAAGAAAGAAATCGCCGAAGCCGCCAAGGCCGGCTACGTCCGTGTGCGGGTAGATGGTGACATGTACGAAGTCACCGACGATATTCCAATGGACCGCTATAAGCAGCACACCATTGAGGTCGTCGTTGATCGCCTCGTGAAGAAGGATGGTCTTGATCGCAGGCTGGCTGATTCCGTTGAAAGCGCCCTAAAGATGAGTAACGGTTCGGTCTGTATCTCGCACCAAAATGCCGATGGCGGGGACTGGCTGGATGAACAATTTTCAGAGTCCTACTCTTGCGCCGAGTGCGGTTTTAACTTGCCGGAGCCCGAACCGCGTGCTTTCTCATTCAACTCTCCTTACGGAGCCTGCCCGGATTGCACTGGGCTTGGAACCAAGACCGAGTTTGATGTTGATTTGATCGTCCCCGACTGGACACGACCCGTTCGAAACGGTGCGATCGCCCCGTTTGTCTACAAGAGCGGAGAAACTCGTGAGTGGTGGCCCGATGTCCTAACCGCGGTCGGCGAAAAGTATGGGTTCGATGCTTATCAACCGATCAACCTGCTCACGCCCGAACAACTCGAACTGATCTGGCACGGCATCAAGGAACCGGTCGTTGTTTCAATGAAGTTCGCGAGTGGCGAGCGCAAGTTCAACGCCAATTGGGAAGGCGTTTTCACCATCCTCCGCAAGAAGTACGAGCAGACCGAAAGCGATTGGGTGAAGCGCGACCTCGAGCAATATATGACCACCAAGCCCTGCCCGACGTGCAAGGGCCAACGCCTAAAGCCCGAGACCCTGAGCGTGAAGATTGATGGCAAGAGTATCGCCGACATTACGTGCCTTGCCGTCGAGGAAGCCAGTGCATTCTTTGACCGCTTACCCAAGAAGTTGAACAAACGCCAAATGGCGATTGCCGAGCGAGCGGTGAAAGAGATACAAGAACGGCTGCGATTCCTTAATAATGTAGGACTTTCCTACTTGACTCTGGACCGCAATGCGAGAACCCTCGCGGGCGGTGAAGCCCAGCGCATTCGTCTCGCCACCCAAATTGGGAGCGGACTGATGGGATGCTTGTACGTACTGGATGAGCCATCCATTGGCTTGCACCAACGTGACAACCAAAAGCTCATCGCGACACTAGAGCGTTTACGGGACATTGGCAACACTGTGATCGTTGTAGAGCATGACGAAGAAACCATGTTGGCCGCGGACTGGCTCATTGACCTCGGCCCGGGGGCGGGCGAGCATGGTGGCGAAATCATCAATGAGGGGTCCCTACCGGACTTCCTAGCGAAGGCGGGTGGAACCGCCGATTGGCTCAATGGAACCAAGGAGATCGCCGTTCCTAAAGTGCGCCGTAAACCTCGCTCCAAGTGCCCACTGTGACCTTTCTTGATGTTGTCAAACTTGGATTCACGCTTTTTGTGACCGTGAACTTTGTCCAATATGCTCGTTCGGGTCAGGCCCGGCGCCATATGACTGTCTTTGTGAGGCGGCCCCTCAGTGAGTGGTTCAAGGCGGTCGCCCTCGTGATTGTCGAGGTGGCGATTCTGGTTACCGCGATCTACCTTCTTATGGGGCTAAGCCCAATCTTAAGGTTCTCATGGCTAAGCCTGCTCGCGAAGGGAGAAGAAGGGACAAATCTCATGGTCGCTCCCGCCCAGATACCGTGGTTTGGTCTCATCTTCATCGGGCTTCTAGCTCTAAACCTACCTCGTCTCGCCCGGCGTGAGGAAGAAGTCTTCCGCCGGGGCACCATGAACTGGAAGGACGCCACCTACCGATCGCTCAAGTTTGGCTTGATACACATGGTCGTTGGGGTGCCCCTCGGTGCAGCCTTGGCCCTCTGGTTTAGCGGAATGTTCTTCTCTTGGCGCTACTTTGTGGGGGGAGTTCGTGAGAGCACCTACTATCACACGCTTCACAATGGAGTGATCCTCGCCTTCCTTGCTTCCACTCTAGTCTCAGTCTAGGAGATCAAGGTACTCCGATAGCACCCGGTAGGGCATCAGGGGCCCCCCATAAACCCATCCCGTGTACACCTGAACCCAAGTGGCGCCGGCATCGAGCTTGGCTTTCAAGTCCGCGCCGCTGAACACACCTCCGACACCAACCACCACTAGTTCAGGTGCGACGGACTTGATATGACGAATGATCGCGGTGGACTTCTCGAATAAAGGAGCTCCCGATAGCCCGCCTTGCTGATCCTGCTTTGCAGAAATAGAGGAGTGATCCAGCGTAGTATTCGTGGCAACAATGCCCGCCAGGCCGACCTCCTTCGACATCATGGCAATTTGAGTGATGTCATCAAGGTGCAAGTCTGGCGCGATTTTAACGAATAGAGGCCGTGACAAGGGCTCGGCAAGGAGTGGCATGACAATGTCCCGCAATGCCGAGACGCCCTGTAGGTCGCGGAGCCCGGGCGTATTTGGCGAAGATACGTTTACGACCACGTAGTCTGCAAATCTCGCAACATGGCGGTAGCTAAAGAGGTAGTCATCCGGAGCTTCCGACAGCGGGGTAACTTTTGACTTCCCCAGGTTAACCCCAACCGGTATGGAAGTCCGCCGCTTGGACATGGCCATGGCCAAATCGCGCGCCCCATGGTTATTGAAGCCCATCCGGTTGATCACGGCACGTTGTTCAGGGAGCCGGAACAGCCGGGGACGCACATTTCCCGGCTGGGGACGTGCAGTAACGGTCCCGATTTCGGCGGACCCAAAACCCAGTCCTGCCCAGCGATTCACGGCTGAGCCGTTCTTGTCCACTCCAGCGGCCAAGCCCAATGGGTTCGGGAAGTCAAGTCCACACGCCGAAAAACGCAACCTGGGATCATCCAACACTCTGCCTCGGATGAGGCCGTGAGAAATGGCCCATAGGGCAAGGTTATGTGCAGCTTCAGGATCGAGCCGAAAGAGGGCTGGTCGCAGGAATCTCTCGTAACTCATAGACCCAGCTTTGTCGCCACCCACCAACCAACTGCACAGGCACCGATCGCACCGAGATTGGACAACGCCACATACCAAATGGCGCTCCCGAATGACCGTGATGCGAGCATCTGAACCACCTCGGCGGAAAAAGCGCTGAATGTGGTGAAGCCCCCCAGAACTCCAACAACCCAGAATGCGCGCGCACCGGAAGTGGCAGGTAAGGCAGAAATAATCAAGCCGATGATCAAGCCGCCAAGCACATTGACACCGAGGGTTGCCCAGGGAAAACTCCTACCACCAACCACCGCGCCGACCCAGTACCGGCAAACCGCCCCCAGGCCAGCACCCACGAAGACCAACCCCGACGCGCCTAGCCCTCCCATGACATTACAATCATGTCATATGAGCGGAGGCGCAAACAAAAGGACCATCCACAGCAAGATGGGCGTGCGGCAACTTCATCGGGAGTTTATCGCGAGAAGTCGCCCGATTGAGTTGGCTTTCTTTCTGCAGGATCTCGATGACCCATACAATGTCGGCGGCATGTTTCGAGTTGCCGATGGTTGCGGAGCGCGGCTCATCGTCACAAGTGGCAACACACCGGTCCCACCCCATCCTCAAATCCATGTCACAAGCATGGGACATCACCGTCGAATCGCTCACCGACATTTTAGTGCGCACGAAGAAGCGGCCGTATGGCTCAAAGGCGAGGGCTATGCGCTGATTGCGATTGAAATAGCGGAAGGTGCGGTGCCATATGTGCAGTTTGAATGGCCCGATAAAGTGTGTTTAGTTCTGGGAAACGAGGTCAATGGGGTGTATGGCGGAGTAATGAAACATCGGGATGCCGCGGTGTACATCCCGATGTTTGGCAAAGGTCGATCGCTAAACGTTCACGTTAGCGCGGCCGTTGTTGCGTTTGATCTTCGAACTAGATCTTGAGATCCACGATTCCGCTGACCCCAACGCCGTCTACAGTTTCGAACTTATCCGTGATGGTCTTATTGGAGGTCGGTATCAGCGCGCGAATGCGAATCTCCTTTCC
>JADLGZ010000219.1 GCA_020849075.1 Fimbriimonadaceae bacterium
CCGTGGCGATGCAATTGGGCTTGTACTGATCAATCAAACCGAGTGTTTGCTCGTGGATTTGTCGCAAGCGATCCGGAAGGGCAATCCGTGGGGTCTGAATGAGACCATGAGCGACGACGATTAGCCGCGATCCTGAACGTTGGATAACGCCGTATCCAACACGTTCCAGACCGGGATCAATGCCAAGGATTGTCATCGGTGTTCTAGGTACGCTTGAACCGTCGCATCAATTCCGCCTTACCTAGACTGATCGTAATCGGTCGACCGTGAGGGCACAGGAAGGGGTTTTCGGTCCGGGCCAAGTCAAAAAGTAGCTTCTCCATCTCCGCCATTCCAAGGCGATCTCCTGCCTTGATCGCCATCTTGCACGAGCACATAATCCAAATTTGCTCACGAGCAGAAAGCCCACTTGCTCCCGCGCCGTCCAAAATCTCATCTACGAGTTCCCGTAAGACGGTAACCGGATCCTTCCCCCTAAGAGCCGCAGGAACGGATCGAATCAAAAAGGAATGACTGCCAAAGGCTTCGAGATCGAAGCCCATTCCTGAGAACTCATCCAACTTCTCTCGGACAATCTCCGATTGGCGCCGGTCTAGCTCGAGAGCTAGGGGGGTAAGCAATGGTTGGCGCTCCACGCCCCCAACTTCCCGAGCTGCTCGAATACGTTCAAAAAGTACGCGCTCATGGGCGACATGCTGATCAATAACCATGATGCCCTCGTCGTTCTCGGCAATAATGAAAAAGGCATCGGCTGTCTGTCCGATGACCCTCAAGCCGGTCAAAAAGCGATCCGCAAAAGTGCGAAGAACCGGAGTATCAGCTTGCGTTGGGCTGCTGGTGGCATGGGTTCCTGTTGAATAATCCCAGACGGCGAGTTCTTCGGCGATCTTGGGTTGGGCGTAAGCGGCAATCGCTTCATTGGCCCGAATGATCCCCTCCATATTGGGCATCATCCCTTGCTCCATGAGTGCTTCCTTGATCCCCTGACGGACGGCTTCGAATACAACCCCCTCCTGCGAGAACCGGCATTCGCTTTTGGTGGGCGAGACATTCATGTCCACCCTCGCTGGATCTACATCAATCATGAGGAGCGCTACTGGATAGCGCCGTTCGGGCGTAATCTGACGATAGGCTACATCAATGGCCGTGTAGAGCCCCCGATTTCGCACAGGGCGGCCATTCACAAAAATCCATTGTTGAGATCGAGTCGGTCGGGTGAAATGGGGAGCGCTGATATAGCCACGGATGCGAACTCCTTCGCGAAAGATGTCAACGGAAGCGATGCCCCGGGCAACATCGCGTCCCCAAACCGAAGCAACCGCATTCAAAGCATTACCATCTCCTGGCGTGTCAAGCAGGGTTTGATCCCCATGAATAAGGCGGAAGGCGACATCGGCATAGCTCACGGCGTATTTTCCGACAATCTCATTGATTTGCGAGAGCTCCGTCCCCATTGTCTTCAGGAACTTAAGTCGGGCCGGCGTGTTGAAGAACAGGTCCTCGACTGTGACCGTAGTCCCTTTGGGCCCGGCGGAGTGCCCGAGTTCAGAGCGTCTTCCTCCATCCACCTTAATGACGACACGGCCATCACCCTGACCTGTGCTGAGATCGAACCGAGAAACTGAAGCGATGGACGGAATCGCCTCCCCTCTAAAACCCAGCGACCCAACTCGGCTCAGATCTTCAACAGACCGAATCTTGCTTGTCGCGTGGCGACCTAGGCAGGCGACAGCATCCTCTTCTGCCATTCCCATTCCATTGTCAGACACCCGGATCAGCTCGGTTCCTGACTGCCGCAACTCAATCGTGATTCTAGTGGCGCCAGCATCAAGCGCATTCTCGACCAACTCCTTGACCACGCTTGCCGGGCGTTCGACGACTTCACCCGCCGCAATCTGATTAATCGTGTGTGGATCAAGTAGCTTGACTATGGTCTCGCGAGAAATAGCCGCCATTTGTCTATTCTAGACGGAGCTTCCCCTTCGCCGTTTTCAGAAATGGGCTGGGCCGATTGTTAAACTGCCTAAGAACGCGGTCATTGTCTTCCGACAATCTCAGGGAAGCATGTTCGCAATTATCGGCATTGTGTTGGCCGTGGCCTGCATTGTAGTTGGATTTACGATGCACGGAGGCCAATTGGGGGTCCTAATTCAGGTCTCTGAATTCATCATTATCGGTGGAGCTGGCATCGGTATCTTCCTCGCCGGGAGCGGGAAGGACGGCGCCATTGCTACGGTAAAGGCCGCGATCGGGGTGATGAAGCCTGACCCTTATACGAAGCCAGCCTTTATTGACCTGCTCCGCATGTTGTATCAACTCTTCAATGTCGCGAGGAAAGAGGGGCTCCTAGGACTTGAAAAGCACATCGAGACCCCCAGTGAGTCGGAGATCATGAAGAAGTTTCCCGGATTCATTGCTAATCACCATGCTTCCGACTTCCTTTGCGATACCCTCAAAGTCGTATTGACGGGTGCTGTCGGCCCTCATGACCTAAGTGAGATGATGGAGCTTGACCTTGAGATCGCTCACCAAGAAGCCCACAAGCCCGTGGAAGCCGTCCAGACGGTTGCCGATGCCATGCCGGCGGTCGGGATTGTGGCGGCGGTTCTCGGCGTCATCATCACCATGGGCAAGATTGGCGGCGAAGCGGCCGCGATTGGCCATTCGGTGGCGGCGGCTCTCGTGGGAACGTTCTTGGGTGTATTTATGGCGTACTGTCTATTCGCTCCGATTGCGAAAGCTATTGAAGCCAAGATATTTCCCGAGTCTCAATACATGAACGCGATTCGGTTTGCCCTGTTCAGCTTTGCACGCGGCGAATCGCCGATTACGTGCGTCGAGTTTGCGCGGCGCAATATTGCCCCGGCCTATCGACCGTCGTTTTCCGAGGTTGAAAAGGCCGTTAAAGAGAAGGATGCAGCCTAGGCTATGAACGACGGCACGCCCATCATTATCAAGAAGAAGAAGGTCGTGGGGCATGGGCACCATGGCGGTGCATGGAAAGTTGCCTATGCTGACTTTGTTACCGCGATGATGGCGTTCTTCTTGGTTATGTGGATCATGGGCTTGTCGCCGGAAGATCGAAAGATCGTGCAGGGCTACTTCAATGACCCGATGGGATTCATGAAATCAATGCCAAAGGGCTCGCCCAATGTTGCGCCGTCGGGAGGGAGGCAGTCGGTCGCCCCTTCATCAACTAGTAGCGGGCGTCGTGCCAAGAAAGAAGAGGCTGAGCTTGAGACCATCAAGAAGGATATAAAGTCGGCTATCGGTTCCGGCCAAGGTGACAAACAAGTCTTAACGCTTATTAAGGCCATTGAGGTAAACGTCACCCCTGAAGGGCTGGAACTTGATTTCGTTGAGGGCAAAGGAGTTGTCTTCTTTGAACTAGGGAGTGCCGTCGTCAGGCCCCAAGCCCGGGCGATTATTGCGAGGGTTGCGGTCCAGCTCCGAGAGGCTGGGCGCGCTATGTACGTGGACGGTCACACGGATGGGCGGCCATTCTCAAGTGGCATTCGTGACAACAAGCTGCTTTCGATTGAGAGGGCGAGTAGTGTGTACGAAATCCTTCGTGCCAATGGAGTATCCGAAAAGCAAGTTCTTGCGGTCCGAGGCAGGGGTGATCGAAAACTCAAGTATGTTGATGATCCTTACGATCCTCGTAACCGGCGGGTGAGTATCTTCTTGCCCTACATTGGTGCCGAAGAAAAGGTCATGGACGACGTGCAGGCTGGGCCCGAGGAGCAGGCTCGTTTCTCTCCCAAGATTGATCTCCGGCAACCGACCCCGTAATCGCGCATCGCTGAACCTTGTTCCTGCGTCCCTAGAGCGAAGGAGCAATCGCCAAGGAATGGCAGCAATATTAGAACCACATCTCTGGGAATACAACTTCGCGCGCGTCGTTATTCTCGACGTTTCAAGTGACTACGAGCTCATGGCCGAACCCATGCCGCCCAATTGCTACCCGATCTTGCAGGAGCGCTGGGTTCATAAGTCTTGCTTACCAGCCATCCTTCCCCAAGACGAACTTCTAGCGGGATATCTCTACGACTGGCACGAAAGTAATGAAGTGGATGAGAATGCGTGGTACGTCGGGATGGTGCGCCAAGAGCTTGCACAGGCCCTGTTGGGATCTTGATGGCCTAAAACTGGTCGGTCATGAACATCTGGGGTGGTTCTGGACAATTGCGCCCCATCAAGAAGAGTTCGGCGGGCGCCATATCGCCCGGCACCCCCAATTCAGTCGTAAGGGTCCGTAGCCCGTACCACTCAGTTCCGGTCGGCACAGGCCATGAGGTTAGGGTTTCGTTGAACACAGCTTCGCGCATCGTAGACCCCTCGATGCATCCATAGCCAAGTCCCATAGACTCACATACTTTGAGGTTGAACTTCCATCTTGCCCATCCAAAGCTGTCTCGTCGTAGTCGTCTGGGGGACTCATCACACCATTCGCTGTACAGGTGCTCCACCTGCTCAATGGGGACGGTTGCCGCAGCTTCACTGTAGCCCATTGCTGCGATCGGTCCGCGAACGACTTCGTCAACAACCTCAAAGCCACAACGAGCATAGAGATCCGTTCTCTTGGCGAATAGGATCGCCTCTCGGACCCCTTGGGCTTCCGATACGGCGCAGACCTCGGCCACAAGGCGTTCGGCTAGACCCTGCCCACGAGCGGAAGGGATGGTAGCCACTCCGGCGATCCCGATCGCCTTCGAGTCACCGAAAACGAGGGGGGTTGTGGTCAAGATTGTCTTCATCTCGCCATCGGCGAAGAGGGCCCATTTGCGTCCAGGGTCAAATCCTGGTTCCGCGAAGAACACTCCGTGAGCTAGGTTGTAATCCAGATCAAATACGTCACAAAGGATGGTCAAGAAGTGGTCGCATTCAATCCGCCTGACGGGGCGAATTTCGGTTACGGCAATGATGGCGACACCTCAATCTTGACTAGAACGGTGCGAGGGCTGAGTTCAATTCGCGGCAAGGGAACCCCATTGCCACCGATCGCCTCAAGTTCAACTGATTGCGATTGGCCAAGCGATACATCCACAAGGGCTCGGACCCGCGCTACCTCCCCAATCTCGTTGGCGGGGCCAGTGAGTGTTATCACCGCTGGCTCCGCAGTTGCATTACGGTATCCAGCTAGGAAACCTGTGGTTTCGACCGACACTGATCGGACAGCCGAAGCCAGCTTGTCAATCGTGACTTCGATAGCGGGGCGCTTGGCTCGTAGCTTAACTGAGCCTTCCACGGAAGGAATGTGTACTTTCACCGTGTGCGTTCCCGGCTTTAGATTAGTAACATTCACGGATGCAACGAGGCGACTAGATTCGAGGGCGTCAATCTCCGACTCTGGTCCGTCGGCGATAATCGCAACCCCTTCTGGGAGATCGCTCAAAAATAGGTCAGTGCCCAAGCCCCTTGATTCGAGGCGAACGAGCAACTCGCGTTGGCGGGTGGGTTGTGCTTGTGCCGTTACCTGGAGCCAAAGCATGAGTGAAAGGGCAAAGGAAACAAGGGCCAGCATGCCGCGCTCGGTTCTGCTGATTGGCTTAAAGGGCACGTTTTGCCTCCTTGCGGGAACGTTTCTGGCGTGGGCTCTCAGCTCCCCGTAGCTCTTGATTCAGAATGACCCGAAGCTCATTAACCCCTTCGCACATTGTCATACGCCCATCCGCGGCCAAGGATATGGTGCCTCTTTCTTCGCTGACGATGATGGCTAGACAGTCACTTTGTTCGCTCATACCAATTCCGGCTCGGTGGCGCATATGGACCCTTGGGCTCACTTGATCGCTCAGGCTTAGGGGTAGTTGGCAGGCCGCGGCGATGATCTTCTCACCTCGGATAATGGCCGCTCCATCGTGGAGAGGATTTCCCGTAAAGAAAATGGAGTTCAGTAAAGCTGGTGTTAGCTGAGCATCTAAGGGTACTCCGTTCGCGATGATATCACTTAGGGGCGTAGCCCGCTCAAAGACAATGATGGCGCCAATTTTTTGTTGAGCTAGTTCGGTGATGCCGGCGACAAGATCATCAATGGCTCGTGCCGATGAGCTGACATGGGGCCCACCAAAGCGCGAAGTCCATAAGCCAAGCCGGGCAAAACCTTCCAGCGCTTGGCGCAACTCTGGCAGGAGCAAAATCACCAAGGCGACGGGAGCAAGTGCTGTTGCTTTGTCCAAAACCCAATGAAGAGTTCGAAGTTGAAGAACTTCAGAGATGAACAGGGCTGCCACAAACACAACAATGCCCAATAGGATGCGCCAAGCCCGGGTGTTTCGAACCAAGATCAGGAGGCGGTAGATCAGGTAGGTGACGAGGAGGATATCCAGTACGTGCCAGAGGTTCTCGGGAGTGAACCTCAGAAGTTGTGACAGGCGAAGCAGGAGATCGTCCACTGACGTACCTTTTATTGTATCGGTTCGTATAGGCGTAGAATCAACTAGAAATGAAAGTTGCCGTATACGAAGACAATTTGTTTTGGAGTAGCCGCTTGGCGGGAGCAATTCGCGCTACAGGGCATGAGGCAATTGTCCTACGGGTTCCGAGTGCCCCTTTGCCAGACGGCTCAGAGCTTGCCATTGTTAATCTGACCAGCCCAACAATGAACGCAGCTGAAGTACTGGAGAACTTGCGAACCCGTGTGTTCATTATTGGGCACGGAGGCCATAAGGAGCTCGCCGACCTCTCAGATACGATCAAAGCTGCTTGCGATCTGGTGACCACAAACGGAACTATCTCAATGCGGTTCGAGAGCGTACTGGCCCAAGTAACCGTCTAGTCGCGGCTTCTTAAGATGGAGATAAACTAGGTCTATGGACAAGGTTCGATCTGACGCCAAAGCCGCCCTTGATGGCGTTGTTTTCGATGGGATGACCGTCATGAGTGGCGGGTTCGGACTATGTGGGATTGCCGAACACCTCATCCTTGCTTTGCGCGACCTCGGCGTCAAGGACATCACGGTGATCAGTAACAATTGCGGCGTGGACGACTTTGGCATGGGGCTCCTTCTCCAGACCAAGCAGATCAAGAAGATGTTGAGTAGCTACGTTGGCGAGAATGCCGAGTTTGAGCGCCAATTTCTCTGCGGCGAACTAGAGCTGGAGTTCAACCCCCAAGGGACTCTCGCCGAGCGCATTCGGGCTGGAGGGGCGGGCATCCCAGCTTTCTACACTAGGACGGGCTTTGGGACGGTCATCGCCGAAGGGAAGGAAACACGTCAGTTCAATGGCGAATGGTACGTGATGGAGACGGGTCTTACCGCCGACTTAAGCATTGTAAAGGCGTGGAAGGGTGATCGAGCGGGCAACTTGATCTATCGCAAGACTTCTCGGAACTTCAATCCAATGATGGCCACCGCAGGCCGGGTCTGTGTGGCTGAAGTCGAGCACTTGGTAGAGGTTGGCGATCTTGACCCTGATCAAATCCACACTCCGGGCGTTTACGTTGATCGAATCATTCAGGGTCAAAATTATGAGAAGCGAATCGAACGACTAACAACGCGAGAGCGCTCGGTCTAGCTCTTTGATCGCTCGATACTGGCATAGGCATTGTGGGAATGAATACTTTCGTGGTTTTCGACTTCTAGGCTGTACCAGGTGATGCGGGGCTCTGCATCAAAAGCAAGAGCCACTTCCCGAACCATATCTTCAACAAAGCGTGGATTGTTGTAGGCAAGTTCTGTCACATACTTCTCATCTGGGCGCTTCAGTAGAGGATAGAGCGGAGCGGAAGCGCAGCTCTCAATGACCTCAATGATCTCCTCGATCCAAATGTGGTCGTTGGACCGAAATCGTGCGGTCACGTATCCTCGCTGGTTGTGGGCTCCGTAATCGCTGATCTCCTTACTGCACGGGCAGAGAGTTGTCACAGGAATGCGCAATTGGACAATCATATCGGTCTTGGCACCACCAGCCGCCTCGAAACGACACTCGTAGCCCATGAGACCCGGTTTTCCCGTGACAGGGGCAGGCTTACTCATGAAGTAGGTGAAATCTACGCTGAGGTAGCTTTCATCGGACTGCAGACGGTTACGTAATTCTGCTAAGAGCAGGGGAATGCTCTGGACGCTGACGACACCGTCATGCTCACCTAAGACCTCTAGAAATCGGCTCATGTGAGTCCCCTTAAAATGCTGTGGAAGGTCTACAGTCAGGGTGAATGTGCCGATGGAGTTCTGAATCTCGTTGTGCCGATCCAGTAATCGGATCGGATACTGCACTCCTCGAACACCCACACGGTCAATGGCGATATTGCGCTCATCGCGGGCGTTCTGCATGTCGGGCATGACTTTCGCGGTCATAAGTGTTGTATACGCAAAACGGGATGATGAAGTTTGAGTTGGTACAATGAGCCCGATGCCGCGTGACATCCAATATCTGACCGTCCAAGACCATCTTTGGATTAATTTGCAGGTGAGTGGGCGTTCGCAACCCTTCAATTTCGCCACCCTTGAGGAGGCTACCTATCTGCAGTACAGCTACGGTGGAAGCAATGATGTCTTGGCGCAGGCAGCTCGCTATGGGGCCGGATTCGGGGTGAAATCTCCCTTTGCCGAAGGGAACGAAGCAACGGCATTTGTGGGTTTGCTCTCCTTCTTGAGACTCAATGGCTTTGAAATCGAGTTACCCGATTCAAAAGGGGGCGATTTGCTGGCTACCTTGGCGGACAATGGTGTGGCCGCGCTGAAGAAAATCGTCAGGCCCGACCATCACG
>JADLGZ010000220.1 GCA_020849075.1 Fimbriimonadaceae bacterium
ACCCAGCTGGAAGCCCACGGCTATAAGCGGGTATAAAAGACGTCACGGATCGTTAGCTCAGTTGGTAGAGCAGCTGACTCTTAATCAGCGGGTCGTAGGTTCGAGCCCTACACGGTCCACCAAGATTCAGGTTCAAAATCAAAGAAAACGCCCTCCAATCTGGAGGGCGTTTCTCATTTCTGCAGTTTATCCGCAGTTTATTTCGCCTATCCACGCGGACAGTAGGAGATGCTTGAGTGCTCAAACCTCTGCTCTCCGTTAAATGAGGAGGTGACGGTGCACCCCGCAACGCCATCGCTAGAGGTGTACACGTTCACTTGAGTTCGACCGGTGGTTGCCCACGAAGGCCTCTCGACCTTCGTGAGCTGGCTCACGACCACTGCTGAAGTCCTCATCCTGTGGCAATGGATGAGGCCAGGCAGACTCTCGTGCAGGAGAAACCCAGATACTCCAACGACGATGATGATGGCGACGAAGACAAGGACACTGCTAAGCATTCTGCTTCTCCGAGTCCATCGAGCCTCGCGTTTCGCAGCACTGAATGTAGGCTTCGAGTTGCCGAGAGGTGATCCGTCGGGCACGACCAATCTTGATGGTCTCCAGCTTTCCCGCATTGATGAGCTCGTACACGAGGGATCGAGACAGGCTCAAGAGCATAGCGGCTTCCTTGACGGTGTACGCCAATCGCGGGGATCGAGGCGGGCTGTTCATCGCAGCCTCCCGACGGTTGATCGGTCACTAGTGCCAAGCCTGACGGACCGAGAAATCGTCTTCCTCTTGACCATGGGGTGAACCTCCTTGCTGGAGTAGCCACCATTCATGAGGGTCACTACCTGGTCTTCGTAGGTCTCCTCGGTTTCAACTAGCTCGATTGAGGTGATGCCGGCCTGAGTGAGAAGCACTGCTACCAAGAGCTCAGGCGAAGCCTGGGCAACGTGGAGCAGGGCTCGGTTCATCGCTGGTTCTGCCTGCTGGATTGGTTTGCTAAGTCGCTCCCCAATGGACAGTTCACTGCTTTGTGGCTGGGGCGCAAGGCTCGACGTGAGTTGACGAAGTTCGGCCGCAAGGGCTTCGGGCAACGAGTGAAGTTCATTGTTCATGTTTCTGTTCTCCTTTAGCTCCAGCACCCAACTGGTGGGGCTCCGAGCTCTTCGAAGGTCGTGACGAGGCATTCCAGCTTCGTGTGGTCTGAGGTGAGAGCTCGCAGGTGACGGGCTCTTCGGGGAGAAGTCGTGACGATGAGGAGCCGCCCTTTGGCGAAGCCGTAGAGATCAGCGCAGGTAGTGCCGCCTGCAAGGAGCGAGTAGCCCTTCAGTTTTTCGGTGAACTTGGGGCCGGAGACGTGTCCGAGATCAACCTCGATGAAAGTTGGATTGCCCTTGAGGACGATCAATCCATCCGGACGAATCTCGTGCCTGCCAACCGTGCGCCAGAGCTGCTGTTCGAAGCGCCAACCAGTTCCACCGCGCTTCTGGAGAGCGATTCGAACGTTAGCCGAAGCAAGCGCATGTCTCAAAAATCGAGGTGAGCCGATCCGATCTGCAAGCAACCGTTCGATGCGCTCACCACAAAGCTCTCCAGCAAGTGTGCCAGCAATGTAGAGGGACTGGGCATGGAATGGCGTTGTGATCCTGCGCACAGCGTTTACAGCAGCAAGTTCACGGAGTCGAGTGTTGCACCGGGTGACTGAATCGAAGTAGCCCAGTTCAATCACTTGATCGCGACTTAGGACAAAGCTCAAAGCCAGGTCACGAACTAGCTGGATATCGCGCTCTGTGAACCTCACAGCCAGTCCTCCAAGTTGGTTGGCTTTGGCGGTTTCGGACCTTTCGGACGGCTTGGAGCAGGGGCGGCTCGTGCCTCATCTGATCCGAGGCCAACATCAAAGATCGCGCGAGCCTGTCGTCGCATTCGGTCTTTTACGAGATATGAGGCTAGCGTTCGGACTAACGACGGCCTGAGGAGCGGTGCGTTGACCAGGACATGCTCATAGCCTTTCTCCTTCTTCCAGAGGTATGCCTCACCGACCCGGACATTGTTGAAGTCAATCGCTTTGGCGTCACCAGTCAAATCCTTGCTCAGGAGCACTCCATCCTCACGCCCGGTGCGGAAGAACATTTTCACGCCAACGCCGTTAAGCACGAGCGAGCGGAACTTTGGATTGGTTTGGGTAAGGGTTTGGTGGGCGACAATGAGGGCTAGCCGGTATTGTCGAGCCTCAGCGAGGAAGTCCTCGAAGACGCTCGAATCGAAGTGCTCGAACTCGTCCACGATGAGCTGCACCGGATTACGTTTCTGCTCAGGAATGGTGATCCGCGCGAAGATTTCTCGTCGGATAGCGTTGAGGATGATGTTGCCGACCATGCGGCCCGCGCCTGAGAGTTCATCAGCGGCAAGCGAGATGATGAGGACGCTTCCAGGAGTGTTAAGGTGCTTTGCGAGGTCGAGAGGGCGCGGGTGTGAGAAGAGCTTGCGAAGACCATCTGTAGCAAACAGCAGGCTCACCTTGTTCATCACCGGTCCGGCAAGCGTTGCCTGACGATCCTTGGAGAGGCTGCCGTAGCGCTCCCAGAAGCCGGTGAGTTGCTCATCGTTGAAGTCCTTGAGGAGACCCTCGCGATACTCGGAATCGTAGAGGACGCGCTCAAGGTTCGTGATGGGTTGCCCCTTCGCGGCAAGGAGCAGGAGGGCGTAGCGCATGGTTTCGCTCAGCTGGACGCCCCAAGACTCAGACTCTTCAGCGACCGCGTCAATAACGCTGAGTGCTCTGAAGTACGGCTCCCCAGCCCCAGCGAGCGGGTTGAACCCCACGAGCGGCATCTTTTCCCTCAAGTCGAGGAGGGCGATCTTCTCTGCGGGAACTCGAAGGCAGGCGAGCTGGAACGTGGAATTGGCCAGGGCTCCGCGAAAATCAAAGACGATGAGCGACCGTCCGCTTCCGATGCACTGAGCGATGAGATGGACGAGTGCCGTAGTCTTTCCTGATCCTGTTGAACCCAGGAGCAAGGCGTGGGTCTTCAACTCATCAGGAGTGATTGAGACCAGGAATGGTTGTTGCAGGGTTTGGCGGATCCTCCAGTCTTTCCGAGCACCAATCCAGAAGGGAGTCTTAGTTCGAGTGCTCACCGGATCATCTCCATCGCGCGAGCAAGACTTATCTCTCTGCAGACGAGGCGAAGTGGCAGCGCAACCTCCGAGTGGTCTAGCTCCAGGTGAGAGAGAAACTGCCATACGGCAGTTCGTAGGTGCTGACCCTCGATTCCCTGATCAAAGCTGAGCGCGAATGCCAGCTTAAGCCCGTGGTTCAGCTCACTCAGCGCATGTGCCGACAGCGTGACTGCCTTTGTTCGTTGTTCGTTCTCTTGGTTCTCCATGACTAGTGCGGCTCCGATTGCTCGGTCATCCGCGCCAGGCTTTTGTGGGAGTGTAGTCACCCTTGACAGGTGACGCAACTTTCCCTATGATCGCCAGGAACTCTAGATGTCGAGCTGGTTTGGTCAGCGAAACTCTGGGTTCAATCTAAGGGACTCCGTGTTAGCGCACGGGCCCTTTTCTGTATCCAGAGGAGTGAGTCGAACCCCAATAGTGGAGGCCGAACCCACGCCCGTGACGATTGCACCAGAGTGCAGGGCGATACGAACACCCCATAATATGGGGGCAAGTGATTCGCAAGGCTCGCCCGATCCGGCAGTCCGACCTGCCACAGTGCATCGCTCTCGCTCAGGAGCCAATCCTCAAGATTGCGGGAAGCGAGGATCGTGCTGTTCGGTCCTTTGCATCGCTGATCAAGCGCAACTCACTGATTGGCACGGTCATTCCTGGCCGTTCTAGCGAAGAGGTCCTTGGGTTTGCCACGGCGATTGCGATCAGTGATGACCTGCTACGCTCAGTTCTCAAACCTGACTCTCCAGGTTTCTTGACCTACCTCTTCGATGCTAGTGGCTCGTCAGATGAGTTTCTAACGGAGCCCCAGATTGAACGGATACACAAGGGGCCTGGTCATCCGAGTGGTTCTTCGAACCGTATCCAAGGAGTCAACCTGATGAGTTGCTTTGCAGGTTGGAATCCAGATTATCCAGCCGTCAAAGATGGGCTCGCGAAGGCACTCAGAATCTTTGTGACCGGACTTCGAGTTGGCAGCTATCATAAGGAGCTTTATGACAAGGCCTTGTTCGATGAGTTCTCGCGATTCTTCGGACTCCCTTTGAAACTTGCGACTGGTACACGGTATATCGCGGGACTATCTCGTGAGGAATGGGAACATGTAAACAATCCCGTCCAACCGGTCAACGATGTGTTTTGGTTTGTGGAGCCATCGATAAACCTGACGCGGAGAGAGCGGCTGATCGTCCAAGCCTACATTGATTCGCCAGCTTCAACACAGTCAATCATCGCCGAGCGTCTCGATATCCGGCATATGAAAGACCACATTGCTTCAATAATCTATAAAGTTAGTGGCCACGTCACGTTTGAAGATACACGTGGCAAGCAGAAGTGGCACGAGATCATCGACTACTTTATCGAAAACCCCCAGGAATACCGTCCGTGGGTGACCATGGAGGAGCAGTGTGACTTGGAGTTGTGATGGTAAGGTGCACTCCAACCAGAACCCCAACCACCACCCCAACCAAAACCCCGACCAATCCAGGCCGGGGTTTTTGAATCTAGCTCAGGTTCAACGCAAATCTCAACCCTCCTGTTCTCAGCTTGTTCTCTTCGTTCTCGTTCTTCGTTCACTCCTCCACTCCCTGCGTTCCGTCACTCCCTCATCACTCAAACTCAGAGACAACCTTCAAACACTCGGCCCGGCGGGGCGGGCGAGACTGTGCCATGAGACGCACACCTTCGGTGTGCTGATCCATCCTCATCCTTTGACCTTCGTCGTAGCCGGATCTCAGTTTCTTCTGAGAGTGCCCTGTAAATGTGTTCCCACCCAACCCAGCCCTGTTGTTCTGGTTTGCGGTTGTTGACCGAGCCGTGTGGACAAATCGCGCGAGCGCCGCTGTCTTTTCAATTCTTTCTGTCTATTGTTGCTGTCCGATTTCCATCCAATCCAAGTTCCGAGTTTGCCGCTGTCCGTTGCGCGGATGATCGTCGCTTGTGGATAAGTCCGAGGTCTCGCAGAGTTCTCAAAGCCCTGGAGACGGCATCATGCCCCCTACCGGACCTGGCCATCAAAGTTCGGTAGGTCAGCATGATCGTCTGGTTGTCCCGATGCCAGCCCGAGGTTTGCCTGATCAGGATGAGGAGAATCCGAAGTTCCGTGTCCTTGAGGTGTGGGGTCACTTTGTCGAAGAGCACGTTGGGAACCTTGGTCCACGGCGTCGAAGGCGGCGGCAAGGTCAGCTTTAGTCTGGGCATGGAAGTATTCCTTAGGAGGTGAGTAGCTCTTGCGGATGGCGTCCACGATGAACGCCTCTTGGCGCTTCGCTTTGCGGTAGGGCAGGTAGATCAGCTGCTGCTCGATCTCGTCTTCGCTGAACTGTGAGAGGAGCTCCACAACGCCATCCTTGGAGACCCCAAGTTTGTAGAGTTCAACGGCGAGGCGAGTCTTGCGATCCAGGCTCATATCGCCTCCAATCGCATGAACGCGTTCACCCGGCGACCAACCTCCTCCATCGCTCCAAAGAAGCTGTAGTCAGGCTCACCGCTTGGCCGGACCGCGATTCCAAGCCGTTGGAGTTGATCCACGAGTTCAGCGCCGTCGATGATGTTCACGCGAGCGGCTTGGTAGTGGGGTTGCAGCTTCCGAGCTGTCGCGGTAACGTGACGAGGAGAGACGATGATCCCAAGATCAGCCTTGGTCCGGATCACCGCTCCGGCTAACTCATCGAGCATACGGACGCGGACTCCGTCATTGATCACCTTGACAATTACCTTCAGGGGAAGCGATCCAAACGAGCTCTCGCACATCAGCTCATGGCCACCGAAGCGAGATTTTTGACGCGTTTCCCTGCGATCTAGAATTTGGACTTCACCGAATCCGGTGCGAGAAAGAACCTTTGCGGTCAGCAGCAGAAGGGTGTGCAGAGAACTGTTCTGCAGCATGTGGAGCAAGGCTTGGTTGGTCATTTCGATCCTCCTTTCTTTGATTTGATGTATCCCTTCGGGTGGCGTGAGGTCACCCAGCGGCCTGGTTTCACTCCGTCGAAGGCAGGCTTGAGGTCTCCGAACTCATCGGTTGCATTCTCGGGGAGGCACCCCCGGCAACCGGCTAGATCGCAGGTATGCGGTGTCAAAAACCGTCCAAGCTCAGCCACGAGGTCTCGCGGATCAATCCGGTAGCCGAGCGTTTGCTCCAGAGCAGTAGTAATCCGGGCGACCATGGCAAAACTTGGATTCATTTTTCCATTGATCAGCCGGGAGACCGACGAGGGACTCACCTTGGCATCCGCGGCCAGGCGAGAGACGCCGTGGAAGGCGTAGCGGGTTGTGTGAATCATCAGATCGGCGACCCGATTGATGACCGGCCCGAAGGCCTGGGTAGGGGGTGGATGTGTCATGCAGCCATTGCACCAAACCGAACAAAAGCCGACAAGTCCTTGTGCGTCGATGCAAGGCTTGCGGACGTGTGAAAGCCCTAAATCGAAAAGGATGCCTTTGCGTGAATGGGTGCGGTGCGGTCCATGACAAATGGTGGCGGAGACCACGCTCGGAAGGCTTACTGGAGGCATGACCCGCTCACCATCCCTGCCAAGTCGCACGTCAACCGAGTTCATGTTCCCCCATCCCGATGCCGAGGGTATTGCCAGAGTCCAGGAGATCTACTTGAATAAATGCGACAAGGCGATCAGCGAAGCAGAAGCTCGCGAAATCCTCTCTCGGGTCATGCGATATCTCTATCTCCTCAACTTCACATGCTCAACTACGGAATCTACACCCGAAAATCCGACGATGACCGCTCAGTAACCGAGAAATCGATCCGCGAGCAGCTTGCTGAGTGTCAGCACCTCGTTGAGCGAAGCGGGCTCAAGGTCGTACGCACTTGGGAGGAGAGTCGATCAGCTCGACATCCGAACCGGCGCACTGGCTATCGAGAACTCATCTCAGCAATAGAAGCTGGCGAAGTTCAGGGTGTGGTGTGTTGGCACGTGAATAGGCTCGTACGAAACATGGAAGAGGGCGGAAAACTGGCCCAACTGCTCATTGAGGGAACGCTGAAGGAAATCCAAACGCCCAGCGCCATTTACCGCACTGGCGACAACATCATGCCTCTGGTGATTGAGGCCGCATCCGCAACCCAGTTCAGTCTTGACCACGCGAAGGCAGTCTCGCGCGGGCTCGAGGGAAGCTTCCGGTCTGGAGGTTGCACGAACAAGGCACCTCAGGGCTATCGCAACGTGCGCGATCCCCTGAACTTGAAACGTGGCCTGATTGAGAGAGACCCGGAACGATTTGATGTGGTGAGACGAACTTGGGAGCTTCTGATTCATACGGGTTGCACGCTCAAGCAGGCCACCCGCACGATGAATGACGTCTGGGGGTTCAGAACAAGACCGACTCGAAATGCCGGAAACAGGCCGCTGAGTTACTCAGGAGCCTACTTTATGTTCACGAACCCTTTCTATGCTGGGTTCGTACACCGCAAAGGTGAACTAGTGAAAGGCAACCACGAGCCAATGGTGACCGCCGACGAATTCGAGCGAGTTCAGGCGAACCTCAAGCGTGGATCATTCTCGGCCCCACGGGTCAAGGAATACGCCTACACCGGACTTATGCGCTGTGCTCATTGCGGTCAGCAAATCACCGGAGAGGTTAAGAGATTGAGAGACGGGCGACTCTGGGAAAACTACCATTGCTCTGACGCAAATCTCAGATGCACCAAAAAGGGACTCTCACGTGAACGGGTCGAAAAGTTGATCTTTGGCGAGCTAGCTCAACTTGAGATCGAACCAACCCTATTGGATGCAGCCAAGGAAAACATCCTCAGGCACATCGAAAATTCCCCAGGAAGCAACGAAGCCATTCTGCAATCACAACAGGCTGAGCTGGAAGAATGCGAGAAGCGAATCCGGAGGCTGAGCGACATATGGCTAGACGGAGTGATGACCGATCCTGAACGCTACCGCGAACTCGAAGCTCGTGAGTTAGAAAGAAAGAGCGAGATCACGTTTGAGATGGAGAGGCTTCGACACCAGATAGAAACCTCCAAAGTGAACCTCACACGATCAATCAGGTTCCTCAAGGACGCTCGGTCATTCCTGAAATCTGCCGACGCCGACGTGAAGAAGAAGATCTTTCGGGCACTCGCGACGAGCTACGTCTTCGACGGACATGCAAAGTCGATCACGACCACGATTCATCCGCTCCTGATAGAGATGGTTTCCTATGCGAGGAAGTTCAAGAGACTCGAACCACAAAAAATAGGCTCTGGAAGCAAAAGAAAACTGCCTCTAGCAGAAGCAGTTTTCGTTGGTGGAGACTCGAAATCGGGACTCGAATCAATTGCACGTCTGAAAAGTGCACTCAATCAAGATGCGTTTCCTTACACGGTTGAGGATACTGACAACGATTGGGATGAGTAGTGGAAGAATCTTCAACTCAGACTGCTGAAGGCGCAACATACCCTTACATTCACAGTCTGATGTCCGTGTCTGGAGCTTCATCGACAAATGAAAACGCCCTTCCCGAATGGTCGCGAAAGCCCTTCGACTCAACACTGAGCTGCGCCTGTTGTACATTATGAACGGCGTTATAGTATTTCCGTTCATTCTTGCCGGTTTCCTTTGCAAAACTCCACGTGATGATGGTCGACACAACTGTATAGGCTGCAAAAGTGCTCCATGAAAAGCCCTCGTTTGGAAGAATGATGGCCAGGGCAACATTCAAGAGAAGAAACGTAATGAAGGATGCAGTGGCTATCTCAGAGAAAACAGAGGAGCCAGGGAAGTTTCGAATATTGTTCCAAGAATGATCGCGATTGCGTACCATGTCATTCACAACCGTCTTTCCTAGATGTTCGTAAATTGAGATGAATACATCACGCACGGAGGCTCCCGTCTTCCTATGTGCCTTGTAAACGTATTCGAGCATTTTGACATCCGACATTCCTATTAGGTCTTCTAGCGAGAGGTCACGATGGTAGTGGGTGATATCCATGAAGCAAATTACTAGTTCAATTGCTTGCGCTTGAAGACAATCTGCCAGTCGTACTCTGAAGCCAGTCGAGCAACGGCAACTCTAATCTGCTTCGACTTGCTGGCTGATGTATCGCGAATGAACCATTCCAGTTCAATCGCCAGCACACGCTCTGCAGTCTGAACAATGAGGTCCGCAGTGTTTGGTGGTGATGCAGGATCAATGAAGAGGTTAGCATTCTCTCTGAATACGAAATGCCCAGGTTCGGCGATTGACCATCCCTCCCGATGCGCAAGTATCTTAGCTATTCCGGATTCGATGAGGAGACGATGACGTACTGGATCAGAATCGCCCTCATGTAGCAGGCTCCTGAAGCTCTGATGAATTGAGCCAATAAGATCTTCAATCTCTTGAGGTGTTTGTGATATGGGCACGCCATGAGTAAAACAGAACGAGCACCCATTATCAAGTTGCTCAATGTAGCAGGAGGATCATTAGGAGTCCGACGACAAGTCCAATCTGAATCCACTGCCATCGAGCGCTTCTCGCGTCTCGTGCGTCAATCCACTTCGCACAGCCTTGGCAAACGATCCGTGATCCATACCGATTCTGAACCGAATTGGGCTTTCCGGACCTGTAGTCACGGCGAACCCACTCGCCGGTCTTTACGCGGCGGCGCAACCGATAGCGGGATACGTTGAGCGGTCTCCCGCAGATGTAGCAGTTGGCCATGCGTCAAGTTTCGGTCAAACGTGCCGGGACCCCAAATCCAGTGACATCCATGCAACCGGTGCGCCGAGCCCTCCATTCGTGAGGGAACCTCATGAAGTTGAGAACGTGATTCAGGCGAGTTGATCGCCGAGGATCACCATGTACTTGAAACAACCCGAGGTGCTCGGATGAGCACCGCCATCTACGAGAACGTCACCAAGACGATCATCGAAGCCCTTGAGCGAGGAGTCGTCCCTTGGAAGAAGCCGTGGCATCAGCTCCAGTCAGTCCCCACGAACGCGACCACGAACCGGCCGTACCGAGGGGTGAACACGTTTCTCCTCTCGATCCACCCGTACACGGATCACCGCTGGCTCACCCTGAAGCAAGCCAATGAACTTGGAGGCGCTGTCAAACCGGGTGAGAAGGCCACGACCGTGGTCTTCTGGAAGCGTTGGAAGCCGAACGTGCCAGCCGAGGAGCAAGAGTCAGGCGTCACCCGAGAGGTTCCGCTCCTGCGATACTTCAAGGTGTTCAACGCTGAGCAGTGCGTAGGACACTCACTCCCTGAGCTTCACATCTCGGAGGAGTACAAGGAGCACGAGCGGATTGAGCGAGCCGAGCTACTGGTCCAGCACATGCCAAGCCCACCGACGATCCGAGAGGGAGGAGACACGGCATGGTATCGCCCCAGCGATGATCACGTCCAGATTCCCGAGTTCAAGCGATTCAGAACACCTGACGCCTACTACGCCACGCTATTCCATGAGCTTGGCCACGCCACCGGACACGAGTCCAGGCTCAACCGGTCTGGAGTGATGGGACAGATTCGTTTCGGATCAGGCGAGTACAGCAAGGAGGAGTTGGTTGCCGAGCTCACTTCGGCGTTCTGCGCCGCAACCGTCTCGCTCGATGACCGCCTGATGGGTGACTCAGCTTCCTACATTGATGGGTGGCTCAGCGTCCTAAAGGCAGACCCGAAAGCCGTCGTCATCGCCGCCGCACAGGCTCAGCGAGCCGCAGATCTCATTCGGGGTGTCGAGTATGCAACTTGAGCCCATTTCCAGCCTCACGGAGTCACCGTGAGGATTTTTCTTGTCTACAAAAATGCAGCCCGAGGTTCGGACTGCAGAACGGTGGCTACCTCGGTTCAAAGAGGATGCCAGGAATGAGCCGAGCAGTGATCCGCTCGATGAGACGATCAACCGTTGGGTTGAACTGGGCGAATGTGGGCAGCTTCTCCGGCGCACGGCGGGAGATCACCAAGTCCGTCTTTGCGTCGAACTGATAACGCCACAGCCGGGCTGCCCTGAATGGCTCTTCTTTGAGGTCTGGCCCCAAGTGGTGATGGAACCCTCCCGAGAACACAAGGATTCGCGGGGCTCCCCAGCGAAGAGGCACGATTGCCGCTCGTTGGTGAGCAGGGCTATGGATGCCAGTCACGACGATCTTGCCCTCCAAGACAGCCTGTTCCGTCTCACGCTCGATCTGGCA
Organism: Fimbriimonadaceae bacterium; assembly: GCA_020849075.1. GTDB lineage: Bacteria > Armatimonadota > Fimbriimonadia > Fimbriimonadales > Fimbriimonadaceae > JAFLBD01. The sequence continues at coordinate 11,284 of JADLGZ010000220.1, forward strand.
GAGGTCATCCGGAGAGTGGTGAGGCTGACCGAATGATCTTGCAATGGAAGCAAGCGATGCCCCAAGGAGACGGACATTGCCATAGAGCCAGAGTTCAGCGTCAGGATAGAAGCCAGGTTCAGAGTCAAAGGGAGCAGAACGACGAGGTGGTTCGGGTGCAAGGCGAGTAGCCATGCTCCCACGATCTCAAGCGAGGGGTTTGCGCTCAAACGGCTGATGCGCTGTGCAAGGCGTGTGAATCGGACGTGTGACTTGTCACGTCTTCACTGATGAGCTGAACCTCTCAGCCAGAGACCCGTTGTGCCGAGAGAAGGCGCACGCTTGTCTACTCCTTCGGGGTAGCCTTAAGCCCGTTTACATTCTCCGCTTTCCTGAGATAATCGAGGCAGAGGATCAATAAGTCAATCAAAGGTGGACGAAACAGTTTTGAATCAGTCGGCATTAACGGAAGGCTCGCAAACCAGTGCGACAGTCACTCTCCACCGGGGAGGGACTGAGTAATGTCGGTTGCAGCGAGTGAGTCACAGCGGGCCGAGCTGCACAAGACAATCTGGAGGATTGCCAACGATCTTCGAGGTTCCGTGGATGGCTGGGACTTCAAGACGTATGTCTTGGGAATGCTCTTCTACAGGTTCATCTCTGAGAACCTGACTGCCTACCTCAACAAGCTGGAGCGCGAGGCGGGAGCCAAAGACTTCGACTACGCCAAGCTCTCCGACAAGGACGCCGAGTTCGGACGAAAGGAGACGGTGGCCGAGAAGGGATTCTATATCCTGCCCTCCGAGCTATTTGAGAACGTCCGCAGACGCGCCGCCAAAGACGAGAACCTCAACGAGACCCTTGAGCGGACGTTCAACAACATCGAAGGCTCTGCAGTTGGCAGCGACAGCGAGGATGACCTAAAGGGACTCTTTGATGACCTCGATGTGAACTCCCAGAAGCTCGGAGCGACCGTGGCTAGGCGGAACGAGAAGCTGGTGAAGCTCCTAGAGGCGATCGGAGATCTCCCTCTTGGCAACTACGAGGACAATTCCATCGACCTCTTTGGCGATGCCTACGAGTTCCTGATGACCATGTACGCTTCACAGGCGGGCAAGTCTGGAGGTGAGTTCTTCACGCCTCAGGAGGTTTCAGAGCTTCTGGCGCGGATCACCGTCGTCGGGAAGACTCAGGTGAACAAAGTGTACGACCCAGCTGTCGGGTCAGGTTCACTCCTGCTTCAGTTTGCCAAGGTTCTCGGCAAAGAAAACGTTCGCCAGGGCTTCTACGGTCAGGAAATCAACCTGACGACCTACAACCTGGCCCGGATCAACATGTTCCTACACGACGTGAACTACGAGAAGTTCAACCTCGCGCATGGAGACACTCTTCTCGATCCCCAGCACTGGGATGACGAGCCCTTTGAGGCCATCGTTTCCAACCCACCGTACTCGATCAAGTGGGATGGTGACGCCAACCCACTCCTGATCAACGATCCCCGTTTCGCTCCCGCAGGCGTTCTCGCTCCAAAGTCAGCCGCCGACCTTGCCTTCACCATGCACATGCTCAGTTGGCTGGCCGTGAACGGGACGGCAGCCATCGTTGAGTTCCCAGGCGTTCTGTATCGCAGTGGCGCAGAGCAGAAGATTCGCAAGTACCTGATCGACAACAACTACATCGACACGGTCATCCAGCTTCCTCCGGACCTCTTCTTCGGCACAACCATCGCAACCTGCGTCATTGTCCTCAAGAAGTCCAAGAAGGATAATTCAATCCTGTTCATTGACGCCTCAGCTGAGTTCACACGGTCAGGCAACAAGAACAAGCTGACGCCGGCACATCAGAAGAAGATTCTTGACGCCTTCACTAACCGCGAATCGGTCGAGCACTTCTGCCGACTGGTATCGAGCGCAGAGATTGCCGAGAACGGTTTCAACATCTCCGTTTCGTCCTACGTGGAGAAGGAGGACACTTCAGTTGCCATCGACATCACAGCGCTCAACCAACAGATCGCGGAGATCGTGAAGCGCCAGTCAGAGCTGCGGACCCAAATCGACGCCATCGTCGCCGACCTAGAAGGGAGTACCGTATGAGCGAGATTATCCTTTACACCACGCCCGACGGAGTAGCGAAGGTTGAGGTGGCATACGAAGAGGAAACCTTCTGGCTCAACCAGAAGCAGATGGCCGACCTGTTTGGAGTTGACATTCGGACCATCAGCGAACATCTCGGCAACATCTTCCGGACCGGTGAATTGGCCGAAGAATCAGTTGTCCGGAATTTCCGGATAACTGCCGCTGATGGCAAGAGCTACGACACCAAGCACTACGCCCTCGATGCGATCATCGGCGTCGGCTACCGCGTCAATTCAAAGCAAGCGACCCAGTTCCGAATCTGGGCAACAAACACGCTCAAAGAGTTCGTGATCAAGGGCTTCGTCCTCGATGACGAGCGACTCAAGCTCAACAAACGGTTTGGCAAGGACTACTTCGATGAGCTCATCGAGCGCATTCGTGAGATTCGGGCCAGTGAACGACGGTTCTATCTCAAAATCACCGACCTCTACGAGCAGGCAAGCATCGACTACGACCCGAAAGCTGAGATCACGAAGACCTTCTTTGCCACGGTGCAGAATAAGCTCCACTGGGCCGTCACCGGTCAAACGGCTGCCGAGATTATCGCGGAACGTGCGGACGCACAGAAGCCGAGCATGGGGCTCACTACCTGGAAGAACGCCCCTGAGGGCAAGATTCTGAAGGGTGATGTCAGCATCGCCAAAAACTACCTGATCGAAAAGGAGATCAAGGAGCTAGAGCGGATTGTCACGATGTACCTCGACTACGCTGAGGATCGTGCGGCGAGACAGATTCCGATGAAGATGGCTGACTGGGTGGATCGCCTCGACGCCTTCCTTCAGTTCAATGAGCGAGAAGTCCTCACTCACCCCGGCAAGGTCTCAGCAACGGTCGCCAAGCGGCTCGCTGAAGAACAGTATGAGCAGTTCCGAGTGAAGCAAGACCAAGCGTTTGAAAGCGACTTCGAGCGAGAAGTGAAGCGAATCAAGGGAGGTCAGGAATGAGTCACATTGACGAACTGATCAAAAGGCATTGTCCAAACGGCGTTAAATACGTAACCCTCTCAGATGTTGCTGATACCGTCGCTGGTTTGAGTGGTAAATCGAAGGCCGATTTCACAGATGGGAACGCTCGCTACGTTAGCTACAAGAATATCTTCGCCAATCTTGCAGTCGATCAGGACGCACCTGATTTTGTTAGGGTTGGTTCCAGCGAGCGTCAAAATAAACTGCGGCTCGGTGACGTGCTCTTTACTGGCAGTTCGGAGACTGCGAACGAAGTCGGTATGTCATCTGTTGTCACGATGGAGCCATCGGAACCCCTTTACCTTAACAGCTTTTGTTTTGCGCTACGCTTCCGCGATTCCGAGCTCATGGAGCCAGCGTTCAGCAAATACCTTTTCAGATCGAGCACTATTAGAGCTCAGATTGAACGAGCTTCTAGTGGCGTGACCCGAATCAACATTTCTAAGGGAAGATTCCTTAAAGTTCGGATCCCAGTGCCCCCTATTGAAGTTCAAAGGGAGATCGCAGTGATACTTGATACCTTTAGTATGCTAGAGGCGGAGCTAGAGGCGGAGTTAGAGGCTAGGCGTAAACAGTATACCTTCTACCGTGATCAGCTGTTGACGTTCACCGAGAGAGAGAGAGAGAGAGAGAGAGAGAGAGAGAGAGACGGATCAGGTGGGCAACAATGACTGAGATTTGTAGCAAAATCTCGTCTGGAGCAACGCCTCTGACGACGAAGGCGAGTTTCTATCAAGGCGGAACGATCCCGTGGCTCAGGACACAGGAAGTTGTTTGGCGAGATATTTATGAAACCGAGATCAAGATCACTGAGAAAGCAGTGAAAGAAACCGCAGCAAAGTGGATTCCCGAAAATTGCGTAATCGTTGCAATATCAGGGGCTACCGCTGGCAGAGCTGGCGTGAACAAGATTCGGCTAACCACGAACCAACATTGTTGCAACATGGAGGTTGATCCAACTCAAGCAAACTACCGCTACGTCTTTCATTGGATAACAGCGAATTACGAACGCTTGAAAGCTCTCGGCCGCGGTGCACGATCTGACCTCAATATGGGCATGATCAAGTCTTTCCCGATTGCAGTCCCGAGCCTTGAGGATCAACGGAGGATTGCCGATCTTCTCGATAAGTTTGATGCATTGGTTAACGATCTCAGCTCTGGTCTCCCAGCAGAACTCAACGCACGCCGCAAACAATACGAGCATTACCGCGACCGCCTTTTAACCTTCCAGGAGGCAGTGTGAGCGAGGAGCGCAAGCCCTACCAATACGATCCCATCGCAGTCTCCAACGAGAGCACCGTTGTTGCTCAGTACATCCCTGAAGGCATAGTTCGTGAGACCAGCTATCAGAGCGAGGATGCTCTTGAGAAAGAGTTTATCAAGCAACTGGAGCGCCAGGCCTACGAGCACCTCCGAATCGGATCAGAAGAGCAGCTCATCGCCAATCTCCGCAAGCAGATCGAAGCGCTGAACGACATCACCTTCTCAGACTCAGAATGGGCACAGTTCTACGGAACCAAGATTGCCGGACAGAACGACGGCATCGTTGAGAAGACCGTTCGCATCCAAGAAGATCCAGTTCAGCTTTTGACTCGTGATGACGGCTCAACCAAGAACGTCAAGCTGATCGACCGGCAGAACATCCACAACAATCGGCTCCAGGTCATCAACCAGTACGAGATCGAGGGCACACGAGCCAACCGCTACGACGTGACCGTGCTCGTCAACGGCTTGCCGACGGTCCACATCGAGCTCAAGCGACGGGGCGTGGACATCCGGGAGGCATTCAACCAAATCGACCGTTATCAACGAGACAGCTTTTGGGCAGGGTCAGGGCTCTTTGAGTACGTGCAGCTCTTTGTGATCAGCAACGGCACGCTCACCAAGTATTACAGCAACACCACCCGCCGCCAGCACATTCAAGATGCGGCAGGTAGTAAGAAGGTCAAGAAGACCTCAAACTCCTTTGAGTTCACTTCGTGGTGGGCGGACTCTCAGAACAAGCCAATTCAAGACCTCACGGCATTCGCGAAGACCTTCTTCGCCAAGCACACCATCCTCAACATCCTGACCCGCTACTGCGTCCTCACCGCTGATCGGATGCTCTTGGTTATGCGCCCTTACCAAATCGCCGCGACGGAGCGAATCCTCCAGCGCATAGAGATCGCAACCAACTACAAGAAGCTAGGAACGCTGGAAGCGGGCGGCTACGTCTGGCACACCACCGGCTCAGGCAAGACCCTCACAAGTTTCAAGACCGCCCAGCTCGCAAGCAAGATGCCAAGTGTGGACAAGGTTCTCTTCGTGGTTGACCGCAAGGACCTCGACTACCAGACGATGCGCGAGTACGACCGCTTTGAGAAGGGCGCGGCCAACTCAAACACCTCCACCGCTGTGCTCAAGCGGCAGCTTGAGCGTAAGGACGCCCGGATCATCATCACCACGATCCAGAAGCTCGCAACCTTCATTGCCGCCAACAAAGGACATGAAGTGTTCGGCGGCCACATCGTGATCATCTTCGATGAGTGTCACCGGTCGCAGTTTGGCGACATGCATACCGCCATCACCCGCTCATTCAAACGATACAACCTGTTTGGCTTTACGGGTACGCCGATCTTCACCGCGAACATGTCGAGCGGTGGCAACCCTCGCCTCAAGACCACAGAGCAGGCGTTTGGCGAGAAGCTCCACACCTACACCATCGTCGATGCCATCACGGACAAGAATGTCCTGCCATTCCGCATCGACTACGTGAACACCGTCAAGGTTGGCAACGTCCTCGACAAGAAGGTTCCGGCCATCGACACTGAGAAGGCGCTTCTTGCCCCGGAGCGGTTGAGTCAAGTGACGGCATACATCTTGGAGCACTTCGACCAGAAGACCAAGCGCAACGACTCCTACTCTCTTGGCGAACGCCGGGTACGAGGCTTCAACGCTCTTTTCGCGACGGCATCTATTGATGCCGCGCGCGCTTATTACGGGGAGTTCAAGCGACAGCAAGAGGGAGTGGTTCCGGATCGGAAGCTGAAGGTCGGGATCATCTTCTCTTATGCGGCCAACGAAGCCGTCGAAGACGGGGCGCTGGAGGAAGAAGAGTTCGAGACCGGACATCTCTCCGGACCGGCCCGAGACTTTCTCGATTCCGCCATCCAGGATTACAACCAGATGTTCGGAACATCGTTCGACACGTCGTCGGACAAGTTCCAGAACTACTACAAGGACTTGAGCTTGCGGATGAAGAACCGAGAGATTGACCTCGTGATCGTGGTCAACATGTTCCTCACGGGCTTCGACGCGACCACGTTGAACACGCTCTTTGTAGACAAGCAGCTTCGTGCCCACGGCCTGATTCAGGCGTACTCTCGCACGAACCGAATTCTCAACTCAGTCAAAGCCTATGGTAACGTTGTCAGCTTCCGAGACCTGGAAGCTGAAACCAACGATGCACTCTCGCTCTTTGGGAACAAGGAAGCTCGCGGCATCGCCATTCTCAAGCCGTATGGCGACTACTTCGCCGAGTACGAGGAGAAGGTCAAGGAACTCCTAATCCAATTCCCCTTGGACCAGCGGATTGTCGGAGAGCAGGCGAAGAAGGATTTCGTCGCCCTGTTCGGGGGCATCCTCCGACTCCAGAACATTCTCACCGCCTTCGACGAGTTTGAGGGCAGTGAGATCCTCAGTGAACGTGAAGGTCAGGACTACCGGAGCGTGTATCTCGACATCTACGCCGACTTCCGCAGTGCGAAGGATACGGATAAGGAGCAGATCAACGACGACATCGTCTTTGAGATCGAACTCATCAAGCAGGTTGAGATCAATGTTGACTACATCCTGATGCTCGTCGCCAAGTTCCGCGAGGCGAAGGGCGACGGTGAGGATGTGGAGATTCGTTCCCAGATCACCCGCGCTGTTGACTCATCACCAACTCTCCGGAACAAGAAAGACCTGATCGAGTCGTTTGTGGACTCTCTCACCACCTCAGGTGAGATCGATGCCGAGTGGAAGAACTTTGTTGAGACACGCCGAGCGGCTGAGCTTGACCAAATCATTAATGACGAGAGCTTGAAACCCGAGGAAACGCGGGCATTCGTTGAGGCAGCTTTCAGAGACGGGATGATCCGGACGAGCGGAACCGCGATCACAAAGGTTATGCCACCAACCACCCGGTTCTCACCCGACGGCGGGCATGGCCAGAAGAAACAGAGAGTCCTGGCAAAGCTCATCGCATTCTTTGAGAGATTCCTGGGGTTAGTTGGAACCCGAGGGGAGCAATAGCGATGGCCGAAACAGCAACTTCGTGGTTGAAGGAGCTGAACTCTCTCTTTACGCCTACATCATTTCAGTTTGATGCAGCAAGGAGACATAGATCGTCCATTGAGGCACGGCTTGATTCAACTCTCGGAGTACATCGAATGTTTGAGATAGGCTCATTGCGCCATGGCACAGGCGTATGGCAGCATAGCGACGCCGATTACCTCGTTTCTCTGAAGGGCAGTCAACCTTCCAGTCCATGGACAATGTTAAATAAAGTAAAGGAGTCGCTACAGGCGAGGTTCCCAACCACGATTGTACAAGTCCGAAGACCAGCAGTCGTTTGCCAGTTTAGTGATGGAATAGTAGAGGTTATTCCAGGCTACATCTTCGATGGAGATAACAAAGGGTATCACGTTGCAAGTCCAATCGAAGGTTGGATGAATACGTTTCCTGAAAAGCATAACGAGTATGTAAATGGAATCAACAATAAGTTCGATGGTGGTGCGAAGCAACTGGCTCGTTTCATGAAGATATGGAAGTACGGAAGAAATGTGCCCATCTCGTCTTGTTATCTCGAAATGCGGGCAGCGCAGCATCTGTCAGGTGAAACCTCATATATTCCTATCTGGGATATCTATCTATTACTTAAGAAGCTTTACGACCATTCTCTCGCATCAATGAATGATCCTAGTGGTTTAGGTTCGAGGTTTACATCGTGCTCGACAGATGCGAGTAAGGCTGACGCAATGTCCAAACTCGCAAGAGCCGTGGCACGAGCAGAGAAGGCAAAGGACTATTACAGAAATGAGGACCATTCAAACGCTATCGCTCAACTAGAGTATTTGTTTAACAGGTAACTGCATTATGCCCAGCAACTATCAACCTCCTGCCGCAACCGAGATTCTTGCGGCACAGAACAGTGACGCGAACTTGAGCCTGCTGCTTGCACAACGAAAGGTGTACTCCTCCGCAAAGATTTGGTCAAATGTGCGATATATTGGCGTCTTCGTGGTTGCTGTTAGCGCCCCTGTTCTCACGGCATTTGATGAGCGTATGGCTGTTCCTTTGGCAACGGTTGCATCCATTTGGTATGTTTTCAACATTGCTCTGTTTAAGTATTTGGAGCGACGGGGAGCTGCGCGTGGAGCAATTATTCAAGAGGAATTCGATATGAAGATCTTTGGTATGCCGATGATCGCGGCAAGAGAACCTCGAATTCTTCCGGAGGATATGGTTGCACTGAAGATGCCTTCAAGAAGAGCAATGTATTCAATCGAAAAATTGCGTAACTGGTATCCGATTAAAACCGACTCACCAGGTCGAGTTGCCATCGCTATAGCACAGAGAGCAAACGCGGCATATACTAGGCGTTTACTACTATGGTATGCCTATATATGGTTAGTGGTACTAATCGCTTGGTCGCTCGTTGCTGTTGGGATTGGCCTGTTCAGGGATTTTTCGTTAGCAACGTTTCTCTTGGCGGTAGTAATGCCAATCCTACCGCCATTAGTGGACGCGTGGGAAGAGTTTACAGTGGTTAAATTAGCGAGCCGTGAACGTGAAGCTCTAGCGAATGAGATACATGATGCGATATCATCTGACGCGGTCAATGAGATTCTTCCGGAGCAACTGCTTGCATGGCAATCTCAGTTGTTCTCGCTACGTCGAGATGCACCCCTAGTGCCTGACTGGCTATATAAACTGCTCAGAAAGCGAAATGAGAGGGAGATGTTAGCTGCAGCTAATGACATGTCTACTAAATTCAACGGAGCAAAGGGATAGAGGATGGCGACTACAACCGCACAAGCATTCGCGAAGTTTCTTGAAGATATCAGTGCAACTGACTATCAGAAAGAGACCATTATTACAGCTAGGAAGAGAACGGTAGACGAACGGCTGGCGGAAAAGTTTGAGAGTACATCAGACATGCCGTACTCTCACGGGTTACTCATGGGGTCTGCAGAAAAGAATACTATCATTCGCCCGTTCGACGATATTGATGTGCTCGCGGTCTTTTCAAATGTCAACGATGCTTGGGAGAAGTATAAGTATGACTCGAAGGGGTTTATTTACAGAATAAGAGACGCGTATGACGGGGTCTCAATCCAGCAAGTTGGAACTAGGGGGCAAGCAATACGTGTCTTTTACCAGACTGGAGGCCACGTTGATGTTGCGCCAGTGTTCTCAGCAGGAAACGATGTGTATCTGCTACCGAACGGGTCTGGAGGATGGATTAACACTTCGCCAACTGTGGCGAGTAAATGGTTTGCGAAGCGCAATCAGGACCTGGGCTACCATCTAGCACCTCTTGTGAGACTGGTTAAGTCGTGGAACAGGACTCATTCGAAGCGGATGCGCTCGTTTCATCTTGAAACAGTAGCCGGAACAATATTCAGCTCAATGGGAAGCAACTACCGGGATGCTGCTCAGAAGTTTTTCCAGTGGGGCCAGGGAAACTTGTCGGTTAATGATCCAGGTGGACAAAGTGGCGACCTGAGTAGCTACCTGAGCTGGAACAGCAGAAGTGACCTGGTTCAGGCGCTTGCATCCGCAGCTGACCGAGCACAAAAGGCATTGAAGGCAGAGGAGGACGGTGATCACGCGGAAGCAAAGCGCCTTTGGAAGATCATTCTCGGTGAAGCATTCCCGATGTAGCCGGGTTCGGAACTGGGTACGGCTCACGAGAATCCGCATTACCGTAGGCCTCCTGTAGCTTGGTAGCAGCAGCTCTCATCGCCCCATCAAGCACATGTCCGTACAGGTTTGAAGTGAGTGCAATCTGAGAGTGCCCAAGGTAGCGACTCACCTGGTGGAGGTTGAGCCCGGCCATCAGCATAAAGGTCGCCGCTGAATGCCTGAGGGAATGCATCCCCGTGCGGGGAAGTCCTGCCTTCTGCAAAGCGATGTGTAGGTAGTCGTTGACATACTTCGGATCGAATGGGCGACCCCACGGATTGAGGAATACGAGGTCAAGTTCGTTCTCGTAACCTTCATCTTCTTGGCGGTTGCGCTCGGATCGAACCACATCGAGTGAGTGGCCGACGAGGGGCATCGTGCGCATGCTCTTTTCAGTCTTGAGCGGCTTGAGAACGAGCTTCTTGCCCATTCGCTGAAGCTGAGAGGAAACGAGAATGGTTTTCTGCTTCAGATCCACGCCGTCCCAGGTAAGGCCAGTCACCTCTCCGATCCTCATGCCGGTTGCCAAGGTGAACTTGACCAGGTTCTCGATGGGTGAACCCTCAAGCGCACCCAGGAGCCTCTGAACCTGCTCGGCATCGAAGTAGACCTTCGCAGTCCGCTTGACCTTGGGAGCGAATGTCTTGGACACGGGGTTGTCATGCGCCTCTCCGTATTTCATCGCGACGCCGTACGCCGCCCTTAAAGTGCGTCGAGCAGCGGCGATGGTGTTCGCAGTCGCGCCGTCGTCTTCGATGGTCTTAAAGAGCCTTGTGACGTCCATGGGAGTCACTCGCTGAAGCTCCATCCGCCCGAGATAGGGTTTGATCCGTCGTTCGCACATGAGCCGGTAGAACTCGTACGTCTTGACCTCACGGTTCGGCTTGACGTGCTCCTCAAGCCAGACGTCGAGCCAAGAGGAAACGGTGTGACCCCGGCGGTCGGGAATGCTCCTCCCAGCAACGAGCAGGGCGTTCAGCTCATTGAGTGCCTTGACCGCTTCGGCCTGTGTTCGGCAGCTCACTTGGCGATACTTCGGGCGGCCCTCAGGAGTGAAGCCATCCTGGACTTGTGCGACGTACTTCTTACCGCGCTTGAAGATGCTTCCAGATCCCTTCTCTCGTCTTCCTGTTCGGGGCATTTCTGCAGTTTATTCTAAAGCGAGCTGCAGTTTATCCGCAGTTTACGGAGCGGAAAAGAGTGGTCACAAGTGGTCTGCGGTGGACTTTCTAGGTTCAAAAGTTGAACCTGAGCGGACGATTCTGGACGTCGATGGATTTGACATTCTGATTCTCTTAATCAGCGGGTCGTAGGTTCGAGCCCTACACGGTCCACCAAGATTTCCCGAGGACTGCGTTCGCGCGGTCTTTGGCGCCCAGGCTTCGGGCTGGCTGACCCTATTTCAATAGCGGAAGCAGC
>JADLGZ010000221.1 GCA_020849075.1 Fimbriimonadaceae bacterium
AGCCAGCTCCATAGGAAACCATCCCAAACTGGTCGGCACCCCAGGCTGTAATTTCTGTGTTACTATTGTAAATCCTGGCAATGGCCAAGGCGGGCGGGACTTTCAAGAACTGCAGAAACCCGATCGCACAGGAGATCCCTACGGTTAGCAATAATGCATTCAGGATCCACTTGCGGTACTCATGCCATACATGACTAATCGTCGCAGTGTTAACGAAGTAGATGAGAGCAGCAACAAGGAAATAATTTGATGTTTCAAAGTCATTCGTTCGAGCTAGCTGCATACTGGCCAGATATGAACACAGAGTCAACCACAACTGCACCAATATCACAAATCGAATTGGCCATATGATCCGGATTGGCACACCGAGTCTCCACCAAGTTACCGCCGAACAGAGTACAGCATTGAACATGACGTACTTTAGGTTTCCGGCGATAACGTCACTTCCCGGCAGTAGCAACAGGGCAAAGATTAGCCCGATCGTAATCAGGTTCCAGTACAGGAGCCCGCGGGGACCTTGCAGGAGCGCCAAGCGCCTGCCCTCGGCCATCCTGTGCCGAATCTGGTCCGGTGTTTGAAGGATTGACCCCCCGAGCCTATCCGTTCGTCTGGCTTGGGCCATTAGGCTGACTTAGCGTACGACTGAGTTCCGGTAAACGGCTCCTCGGTGGGAGAGGCGTCGGTAAGAACTAGACTGACTTCCTTGGCTCCGGCTCGAGTTAAGAGCTCATAACCGTTTGGAATCTGGGCATAGTTTGTTGAGTTAGCCGAGACGACCATAAATACCTCGTTGACAGACTCCGACAGCCGAGTGGCGTCTGCGAAGACATCGCATGGAGGCGTGTCAAAGACAATGACATCTGCTACCGACTTCAAGTGCTCCAATACTCCCTGCAATTGCTCATCGGTGTAGTCAGAGGCGGACTTCGCCATTGTTGACCCAGCAGGTAAGAATGAAAGATTCTCATGCACTGTACTCATTACGACGTCAGTACCATCACCTGGCAGGGTTTGTCGCTCAAGCAAATCGGAGAACCCTGTTCGCCCTTCGGCCTCAAATGCCTTTGTGGCAAGGAAGCGCACTGGGTCTGCGTCCACAAGCAGGACTCTCTTGCCGCTATGAGCTACACCCATTGCAAACTGAAGCGCACTACTGGTCCGCCCGGCGACGGAGCCGACACTTGTAAACATCACCGTTCGAGGCAAGGAGTGATCCTTAGCCAAGAATGTGAAGGCCATGTGCCTGAAACTTTCGCTCGGCCGACTTCCTTCGGTAGCGTAGGCTCGGAGGCCCTTTTGCTTGCCTCGTCCCATGGCAGGGATCGTCGCAACGACCGGAAGCCCAGTAAGCTCGGAAAGCTGCTGGGAAGTGTGCACTCGGAGGCGCATCGCCTCAACGGCAAAGCTGTAGATAAGGCCAACACAGAGGCCAGCGATCGTACCAATAAACAGATATTTGGAGATATCAGGTGCTACGGGTTGCTCAAACGCCCGCGCAGGGTTGATGACGGTCGCATAGCGAGCGTAATTGGCCTCTCGGCTCCGAAGATCATCAAGTTGGGCCTTAACGCGGCGGTAGTTTCCATCAGCCAAGTTCAAGTCCCTTGTAAGCTGTCGGATTTGCGCTTCGTTCGTAGGCAATGCGCTAAGGCGTTCGTTGATTTCCCGGTGGAAATTATCGGCGGCATCAACCTGGCGCCGCAACCCTTCGGCACGAGCCTTCGCGGTCAAGTAGGCGTTCAATAGGTTTTGGTAGACAGGATTTGGAGTTCGACTCTTGACCACCGTAGACAGAGCTTCCTTCTTTGCTTTATCAAGCTCAGCCATGAGCGCCCGGGTGTTCTGAGCAGCCTCAACTACTTTGGGGTTGTCTTCATAGTAACGAGCCCGCAGTCTCTCTAGCTCAATTCTCGCGGCCGCCAAGTTCCCCTCTAGGGTAGCAACCTTTGAGCTGACTTGGTCTGTAGAACTCCCATCAACCATCTCGGGCACCGAACTCAATTGCTGCTGAAGTGATGCAACCTCCGCCTCGGCAGCCTCAGAGAGTCCCCGATACTCCTGCAATTTCTGCAATGCCGAACCCTCGGATGTGGTCGCAACATTGTTGCTTGCCGTGATGTCAACGATTGCGTTCTCTGCAGAGTACTGCTTGTACTTATCCTCAGCCTCGGCAAGGGACTTCTTTGATGCCGTTTCTTGAGCGGTCAGGTACCTAATGGCGTTCTGAAGGCCGTTCTGCGCATTGGTCTTCCTGAATTCGTTGTAGACCTCAGTCACCTGGGCGCAAATATCTTGGGCGAGGTCACGGTCATTGGCATGCACTCGGATCGTAGCGACGCTACCTTCCACCGTGGCCGTCGTCCGGGTTTCGGGAGTTAAGACATCGTACATCAAGTACAAAGGTACGAAGTTCTGCATCAAGTCAGGCTGATTCTTTGCCTGAGCAACGTTTCGCAGCGCCTGGTAGAAGATGGAATTGGATCGAATAACCTGCAACTCAGTCTGAGGATCATCGGCTTGCCCCGAGTTGAGAATGCGCTGGACGTCGGGCGTTAAGGTGGCTTGAGCATTACTTACGGCGGCACCACCAAGCAGAAGTTCGGCCGTTGCTTCGTAGATTTTCGGCGTAAACCAAGCCAATAAGCCGCCAGCCAATAGACCAAGAACAGCAAAGATTAACCCGCGCTTAAAGTGGAACTTGAACATAAAATGAGCCTACCAGTGCAACGTCCAATGCGTCGGAATCGCTCCCGACAACGGCCTATGATACTGGATTTTATAGCTATGACGAACGACGCACCCAATACTTTCTCGGAAAAGCATTCTAGATTCATGAGGCCCGGATTCCATTTTTTAGATTGGTCGATCAAGCAGAATCCCAACTACACCGCCCCAATACTCCACCAAGTAGCGCCTCCAAAGGCGCCTCGGTTCAACGCATAGTCGAAAAAGCCACTCCCCACCCAACCTCTGCATCCATTGCGGGGCCCGCTTCTTTTGACCAGCAAGGAGTTCAAAGCTGCCCCCATTGGGAATCAGTACAGCTTGTGGGATCCTCGACCTAAGTCCAATGGCGAAAATGTCTTGCTTGGGTACCCCAAGAGCCAGAAAGATCAAACTGCGACCCGTCATTTCACGCGCAATAGCGTCAATAGTGTCATCGGTTGCGGCTAAACGACTCGAATTGATACCAATACGATCCGAGCCAGGAATCTTTAGTTTATCCAAGGTGGCCCTCGGGTTCTCCCCCCCGATGATTCCTATTCGTTCGGCCTCAACAACTCTCAAAAGGTCAGCGGTCAGGTCTACCCCTGCGATTCGCTCGACCGGCAAAGTGCCTGCCCTTCGCTTCATCGCCCAAACAACCGGCATGCCGTCAGCCAAGATAAGATCTGCAGAACGGATCCAATTGGCGTACTCTGAATCGCGCCGTGAACGAGCGATCATCTCAAGGTTCAGGGTAACGACCCGCGCTCCAACGCCATCCCTAACGCGCCGGGCAAGTTCGGCTACCGTATCCGAATAGCTGGCCGCAAGGATAGGCAGACCACAGACCGTGACAGTTCGGAGCGAGTTCTCCATAAGGATAAACTAATAGGAGCCACTGGAACTAATGACGGCGAGCGGAGTGCGAAGGATCAATTGAACATCCAACCAGAAGTTCATGCGCTCAACATATTGCCGGTCCAATTCCATCCATTCTTGGAAGCTCAAGTTACTGCGTCCGCTGACCTGCCAAAAGCAAGTGATGCCTGGCTTGACCCGAAGGCGCTGCAGGTCAAGCTCACTATATTGCAACACTTCATGAGGCAACGGTGGTCGTGGACCCACCATACTCATCTCCCCCTTCAGCACGCTGAGCAACTGGGGTAACTCGTCAAGGCTGAAGCGACGTAAGAATCTGCCGATCGGGGTAACTCGTGGGTCGCACTTGATCTTGAACACCGGTCCATCCTTTTCGTTGTGCTCCTTGAGACTGTCCAGTAACTTATCGGCGTCTTGGACCATAGTTCGGAACTTCCAAAACGGGATTGGGGTTCCACATATGCCAACGCGTGTTGAGCAGTAGAAGATTGGCCCCCGGTCATAGAGCTTGACCAGCAGCATGGTTACAAGGAAAAGCGGTGATAATATGAGCAGCCAAATAGCGGACAAGACAATATCGGTCAGTCTTTTGGCGATCCGATACCCTATCGGTAGCTTCACTGGCTCAAGTTCAATGCAATTTGGAAGTCGCTCGCCAGCCTCGAACGAACCTCTCTTCCTCTGATCCGCACTATCGTTTACGTGGTCCGCAAGATTACGATTCAATAAGGGCTCCTCCATGTAGCTTCGCAGAACGTCTCGAGCACCGTCCTAGCCACCTGAATTGACTATAACTACGAGAACGCTACAGGCCAGTTCCTGCAAAGTCCGTGCCAAGTCTCCTCCTTACTCGACCGTAACGCTCTTGGCCAGGTTCCGAGGTTGGTCGATTTCGCATCCATTTAAGCGAGCCAAATGATAGGCAAGCAATTGCATCGGGATGATGCTAAGCAAGGCATTGAGGAACTCAGACCCGGACTTCGGAAGTCGGACAACAAACTCAGCAATCTTCGGGATTAGATCATCTCCTTCCGTTGTGATAGCGAGCACTTGGCCACCTCGAGCCTGCATCTCCTTGATGTTACTGGCCAACTTCTCTCGCATCTCCGACTCGGTAGCCCCCATCACGGCGAAGACGCCTTTCTCAACAAGAGCGAGAGGTCCATGCTTCATCTCTCCAGCCGGTGATTCTTGCGTTGCTACATAGGCAATCTCCTTGAGCTTCAGGGCGCCTTCCAATGCCACGAGGGCATCGGCACCCCGACCTAGGAAGAAGACGAGCTTAGCATCGCGCATCTTTTCGGCAGCCCGGATGATCTCACCTTCGGCTAGCATCGCCTGTTGCGCCAGTTCGGGCAGTTCAAGGAGGTCCCTAGTGATCTCCTCCACCCTCACCCCGGGCATCTCCTTTTCTTGGGCCACATGGAGCATCAACAAAACCAAGGCGATGACCTGGGCCGTAAAGGCTTTGGTACTCGCCACGCTGATCTCCGGGCCTGCTTGAGTGATGATTGTGCGATCGCATTCGCGGGCAATACTACTGCCAATCACATTGACAATCCCGAGCGTTCGGATACGTCGCCCTTGGCATAGTTTGAGCGCGGCAAGAGTATCGGCTGTCTCACCGGACTGGCTGATGAACAGGGCCAATGAGTTGGGCGAGAGCACCGGATCACCGTAACGGAATTCACTAGCGTGAAACACATCCGTAGGAAGTCGAAGGAGTTTCTCAAACAGGTACTTACCCATCAGCCCTGCGTGGTAGCTTGTTCCGCAAGCAACAATAACGATGCGATCCGTGTTGTTCCAGACCGACTGGCCGAACACATTGTCTAGTCTCGCTCGGCCCTTATCATCAACGCGCCCGGCCAGGCATTGGCGCACTACTTCGGGCTGCTCGTGAATCTCTTTGAGCATGAAGTGCTCGTAGCCGCCCTTCTCGGCCGCGGAAACATCCCAGTCAATGTGTAATGGCGATACCGGAAGTTCCTGCCCATCAAGGTTCGTTACCCTCACACCTTCAGGCAGAAGGACGGCAATCCGATCATCTTCAAGAATGATTACGCTTCTCGTATAGGGGAGGAGAGCCGGTATGTCGCTCGCCAACATGGTCTCCCCTTCGCCCAGACCAATGACCAAGGGAGAAGCATTGCGGGCGCAAACAATCTTCTCCGGCTCGCGCTTGCTGACCACAACCAAGGCATAGGCGCCGCGCAAACGCTTCACGGCACGACGAACGGCTTCCTCAAGAGCAACGCCTTCCGTATACTCGCTCCCGATCACATGAGCGGCAACTTCCGTATCCGTATCACTTCTGAACTCACTTCCCTGCTGAGACAATTCAGCCTTGAGGTCAAGGTAGTTCTCAATAATCCCGTTATGAATAATAGAAATCTGTTCGAACTGATCGAAGTGAGGATGCGCATTCTCATCAGTCGGCGCGCCGTGGGTTGCCCAGCGTGAATGAGCTATGGCGAGGTGAACATTCGGGGTGCCATCGGCCATCAAGCCGGTCAACTCATTTAGCTTGCCCGCCCGCTTCAACACATTGATATCGCCATTCTCTAGGTACGCGACACCCGCACTGTCGTACCCACGGTACTCCAGCCGCTTCAGCTGATCGAAAACGACGTCCACCGCCTTGCGGGGCCCAACATAACCTGCGATACCACACATAATTTGCTTGCACATAGTGTATTGGAACTGGGTCCTGCCGCGCTACGTTGTTGTGTAACGTCCTAGGCTTAGCTCATGAAACCAACCCGGGCCATTGTTGTAGGCGGCACATCAGGTATCGGCCTTGAACTAGTCCGTGCTCTTCTCGCGGATGGAGTGCGAGTCGTGGCTGTGGGTCGCAACTTTGAGTCCCTTGAGGGATCGGAAGCAATAGTCTTTCCGTACGACATCCAACAGACTTCAAATGTCCCGCAAGCCTTTGATTCCCTTACTGCGGCATTGGGTGGCTTGGACCTCTTGATCTATTGTGCTGGCGTCATGAATCCGGTTAGGCTAGATGAGTTTGACACCCCAAAGGACTTGGAGATGATTGCCGTGAACGTAACGGGAGCCGTTGCTTGGATGAACCTCGCCGCCACCCATTTCCTCCGGACCAGGCAGGGCTGTCTAGTCGCAATTGGAAGTGTTGCGGGCGACCGAGGCCGCCAAGGGCAGCCCGTTTACAATGCTTCCAAAGCTTTCCTTCATACCTATGTTGAGTCGTTGAGGAATCGCCTGGCTCGACAAGGCGTGAGCGTCGTAACCATCAAACCGGGGCCAACCCGAACCCCAATGACCGCGCATCACGACCAGAAAGGCATGATGGATCCAGCAGTCGCGGCCCGCCGTATTATCAATAAAGTGGGGCGCAATGGTGAGTTTTATTTGAGCCCGACGCACCAACTTATCGGCTTTATCTTCCGGCACATTCCCGGGCGGCTAATGAGGCGAATTCAAGTTTGAACCTTGATCCGAAACTTGTCCAGCATATTCGAGGGTTTGGACAGCCCTTGGGGGCAGAAGCATATGTTTTCGCCCCGCAAACCCCAGAGCAGATCAACGAAATCTATGAGTTGGCTCGAAAGTCAGGCAAAAGTGTGTCCTTTGTGGGATCAAGGCGGAGCTACGGTTCCCCAATGATGACCCCCGATGGCATTGTCATCTCCCTTAAAAGTTTTAACGCCATCGGCCCCATCCTTGATAGCACAGTTCAAGTAGGAGGTGGGGTCACGATTGAACAGTTGTGGCGAGCCCTAGCTCCGCAGGGCTATTGGCCAAAGGTTGTTAGTGGCACCGCGAAGGTCACGATTGCGGGCGCGGTTGCAATGAATATTCATGGGAAGAACGCCTTTCGGGTGGGAAACATCGGTGAGCAGATCACGGCCCTTGATCTGGTTTGTCCAAATGGTCAGACCTCTCAAGGGGTCGGAAGTATGGGGCTTCTCGGGGCAATCACTTCGGCGACCCTCAAGCTCCAGCCAGTTAAGTCAGCGAGTCTTTCGGTGCTAGCTAAAGTACCAAGAACTTGGGAGGAGCATTTTTCTTGTTTCAACGAGATGGAGGCGACCAGCGACTACATGGTCGGGTGGGTGGATATGCAACATTCATCGGGACGAGGCCTCTTCCATTCCGCGAACTACTCACCCCATGGAGCGAAGTTAGATTCCAAGCAAATGCACCATGGCCCACTCGTAGGCTTACTGCCTCGGTCGGAAGCTTGGCGTATGATGCGCCTCCTAAACCGACCTGGAACGGTCAAGTGGATTAACGCCGCGAAATTCGCGTCAGCGAGGTTATTGAACTCCGACAAACGACATCTGGAGTCGTTAGCGGAGTTCAGTTTTCTATTGGACTCAATTCCAGGGTGGGAGCGCGCCTATCGAACTGGCTTGCTCCAATTCCAAGCCTTCGCCCCCATTGATAAGGCCCTGGATATATTCAGGCAACTCCAAACCATGCAGTCTCAGCGGAAGATCGTCAGTACGCTTGGAGTTTTGAAACAACATAAGGCTAGTCCGCAAATCCTGCCTTACGCCTTAGACGGGTTCTCGCTTGCCATGGACTTCGCACATCAAGATGGCCTTGGGCAATTGTGCTCCGACATGGCCGACATGGTAATTGATCAAGGTGGCCGCTTTTATCTGGCTAAGGATTCAACACTAACTGCCGATCAGTATCAACGTTCCCTTCCGCCTGGTGCTCTTGACGAGTTCCGAAGGCTAAAGCAGAAGCACGATCCAGATAACCTCTTGCAGAGCATCCAGTCCCGGCACTTGGGGTTGACCTAGGTATCCTGACGGCAATCCATGCCCATATCGCCAGCCCAAGCGGCAGAGTTTGAAGCCCTGCTTGCCCGCACAAGAAAGGTAGTCGTCACAACCCATATGAATCCGGACGGCGATGCATTTGGCTCAGCGTTAGCAATGAGTCATTTTCTCAATCGTCGGGGCATTGATCACGAGATTCTGCACCACGACACCCACACACCATTCACTTTGAAGTTTCTCCCGGGAGTTGAGCGCATCCATCAAACTTGGAAGGATTCTGAAGAGCCCGATCTGGCGATCGCTCTGGACTTGAACAATCTTGACCGATTGGGCCAAGATATCCGCGACTTTGTTGAGCAGGTGCCGACCATGGTCGTCATTGACCATCATGTGCCCCACTACACTCCGGGTGACTTGAGAATTGTTGATGAGCGCGCCCCTGCCACCTGCCTCATGCTCTTTCACCTGTTTCGCCAAATTGGGGCCACCATCACGCCTGAAATCGCGACCTGCTTGTTGACGGGCATTGTCACCGATACCGGAAGCTTTCGATATAGCAATACGACAACCGAGGCGATTGAGGCTGCGGCGCAACTTTCAGCACTCGGGGCCGATATAGTCAAAATTTCTCAAGAATCCTATATGAAACGTGAGCTGGCAAGTACACAGTTGCTCGGCATTGGCTTGCACAACATGCGCCTAGAAGAAGGAGGGCGGCTCGCTTGGACTGTGCTAGATGCTCCTGATTTTGAAGCGGCGGGGGCAACCGAAGAGCACGCGGAAGGCCTGACCAACGAACTTCTAGCCATCCACACGGTCCAAATTGCGGCCGTGCTCCGACATCCGCCTGGACGAAAACTGCGGGCCTCACTTCGGTCCCGCGAGCAGTACGACGTCTCGATTGTGGCCCAATCGTTTGGCGGAGGTGGACATAAGAATGCGGCGGGTTGTACCTTCACCAGCAGTATCCAAGAGGCCGAAAGGGACCTTGTCGAAGAACTTAGGAAATGCTTGGCATCCTCAACATCGATAAGCCACAAGGGCTGACATCTCACGATGTCGTCAACCACGTGCGCAGGAAACTCGGCACGCGGCGAGTCGGTCATGCAGGAACCCTGGATCCGTTAGCAACCGGCGCCCTGGTAGTCGCCGTTGGCCCGGCAACTCGGTTCTTGCAGTACTTGCCCTTGGAGCCCAAGATTTACGAGTTTACGGTTCTCTTTGGGATTGAGACCAATTCTCAGGACTCGGAGGGGGAGATCGTCGCCGAGAAGCCCCTCCCGGCAGACTTGGAGGCCAGCATTCTTGAGTATATGCCCCGTTTCACGGGCGAGATCGAGCAGGTCCCGCCCATGTTTAGTGCGGTCAAGAAAGACGGTCGGCCGCTCTACCACCTTGCACGACAGGGCATTGAAGTTGAACGGGAATCACGAACAGTTTTCCTCGATGAGTTTTCGTTGCTGGACGTACAAGGTGCATTAGCAAAGTTCCGCTGTGTCTGCTCAGGAGGCACCTATGTAAGGACGCTTGCCCATGATCTTGGTCAGGTCATTGGTTGCGGGGGACACGTGCGAGAACTGCGGCGAACGGCCGTAGGTCGTTTCAA
>JADLGZ010000222.1 GCA_020849075.1 Fimbriimonadaceae bacterium
GCTTCGTCAGCTCTGCCACTTATGTCTGCAATGACCTCTTTGACGTGGAGCGGGATCGAAATCACCCCCGCAAGAGACTTCGGCCCATTGCATCGGGAGCCATTTCCAAGGGTTTGGCTATCGGGGTCGCCGTCGTACTGCTGGTTCTTGGCTTGGGAATGGCCTTCAGGGTCAATCAGCAGACGCTATCTATCATAGCGGGCTATGTTGCTTTGCAATTAGCCTATAACTGCGGTCTTAAAAACGAACCCGTGCTTGACGTGTTTGCTATCGCAACCGGTTTTGTACTCAGAGCGCTAGCCGGGGCCGTCGCGATCGGCGTTTCCGCCTCGGGTTGGTTGTTTGCTTGTACGGGTTTGTTTGCTTTATTCATTGGATTTGCAAAAAGGCGGGGCGAGCTGGTGACCCTTGGCGCGGAGGCCCGTGAAAGCCTAACTCGATACAGTGCCAAATTCCTTGACCACGCACTGACAATCACCAGTTCAGCGACCTTGGTTTGCTACGCTCTGTATGCGATTTCCTCGAGCACGGCGCTTGCCCACCACGGTCTCGTCCTGACTCTGCCCGTAGTAGCTTTCGCCCTTCTAAGATACTTGTTACTGGTTTTTGGTAAGGATGAAGGTAGCGATCCAGACATTCTGCTCTTCAAGGACCATCAACTGGCCGTGAGCCTAGTCCTATTTGTTGCTATTTCGATCTGGGCTATGGCGGGCTCGTGACCTATTGTGAGTAGGGTCGGAGCAATCCTTGCAGTTCAGGGGTCACATCGGCTACCAGGTGAATCCCATCTTCCTCGTAGGAAGCCGTGATAACGCGGCCAAAGCGATAACATTCATCCACTAAGTTAGACTTATCGTAGGGCAAGATAGCCAGCACCCGCCCGAGGTGTTGCTGGGCCATTTGTTTGAGGCGCGCCATCAGATCGCCAATTCCCTGTTGCTTGAGGGCGGAAATGGCCACCGAGTTAGGGGTATGGGCGATCAGGTCTCGCAAGACCGTTGGGTCTTGAAGGGCATCTATCTTGTTGAATACCGTAATGATCGGCGTCTCAGCCGCTCCCAACTGATCCACCGTTTCTTGGACCGACGCAGCTTGTTCTTCCCAATTTGGGTGGCTAACGTCCACCACATGAAGGATAAAGTCGGCATCAGCGGCCTCCTCAAGCGTGGCGCGGAACGCCGCGACCAAGTTTGTGGGAAGGTTCCGGATGAAGCCGACCGTATCCGTAAGGAAGATGCTGTATCCATCGGGAAGATCTACCTTGCGCGTAGTCGGATCAAGGGTAGCAAACACCATGGCGTCCACGAGCACATCCGTGCCGGTCAGGTGATTCATCAGCGTGGATTTTCCAGCACTGGTATAGCCTACGATGGACACAAAAGGGAAGGGATGCTTGCGGCGAGCGTTACGCTGCTGCTTGCGGTGCTCTTTGACATCATCAATCGCGTGTCGGAGCTTACTGATCCGGTCGCGTACCATCTGTCGGTCAGCTTCAAGTTTGGTTTCGCCCGGCCCCCGCATGCCGATACCGCCCCGCTGACGCTCAAACTTGGTGTAAACGCTCATGAGGCGAGGCATCATGTAGCTGAGTTGGGCAAGCTCAACTTGCAGTTGGCCCTCGGTGGTTTTCGCTCGCCGCGCAAAGATATCGAGGATGAGTTGAGTTCGGTCAACGACCTTGGTCTCGCAAGCCTCGCTGATATTTCTGGCTTGGACGCCACTCAGTTCGCAGTCGAAGACAATGACATCGGCACCAGCGTCCTTTACATAGGCTCGGAGTTCCTCCAATTTACCTTTGCCAATGTAGGCATGCTGATGAGGCTTATCAACCCGTTGGCGCATCGATCCGAGCGGCCGGATATGGGCCGCTTCGCATAGGCTTTCAAGTTCAGCCTCTACGAGGTCATCTTCGGCTTCAGAATCGTTGACGTAGACGAGGAAAGCGGTTTCTTGTACTTTCCATTGATCGAGTTCGGTTGTATTTCTAGTCTTAGACATTAAGGGCGTCAGAACGACGCGAAGAGCCAAGATGCCCCGAAGCTAAACCCCGAGAAATCCACTCCACCGCGCTTTGTAAAAGCGTCGTACCGCCCAAAAACCCGTAGCCTTTCACCCACTGTAACGCCAGCCTCAAAGTTTGTGTTCATGATGAGGCCTCGTTCAGTATCGCCAAAAATTCGAAAATCGGTGTAGGCCGGGCCAATTCGGGCCGCGACGTATGGGACCGCTCCTCGCGAATTTTTGGCGAAGCCTTGGCTCCACCCTACGCTCGGGGAGATCAAAAACATTCGGTTGCCTCCTCGGCTACGAGCAAAGATTTGGAGGTCGTAGGCAATCTTGCCTCCAACTGAGCTCTCTGCCGATGCTGGTGATATGCCATAGCTCACCCAAGAGCTACCGAATAGGTCACGTACCAAGGAGCTAGACGGATAAAACACGCCACCTCCGAGGCCCAAGCCATAGGTATCAGCGGAGGCAAAGCTCGAAGCAAAGACAGCAGCAATTAGGAGCAGGTTCTTCATGATTTTTGCGAGGGTACCAGAGGAACTGGATCTTCGGTGAGTGATCGGATTCTATGCAGCCCTAGAAGCCTGTTCAAGTAGGGCCTTACGTGCTCCGGCCAAGCTAAACATCTCGTCTCGGAGGAGACGCTTTAGGACGAACACGGTTTGGATATCCTGAGGACGATAACGGCGTTGCCCGCCTTCCGTGCGGGCAGGTCGAAGAAACTCGGCGAACTCGCGTTCCCAGTACCGAAGCGTATGAACCTCAACTCCAGTGATTGCACTGGCTCCACTGATGCCCACGGCTTGTTCGGCTCGGCGCTGCTTGTTCGTCGTCATTCCTCTTATCCAAAGGCTCCCGGCAAAAGTATCGGCGCGAATCTCCAAAATCTGGAGGGCCAATGAAGCGGATATTTACTCCTCTATTAGATACTCGGCAATAAGGGTTGCCGTATTGACCAACGCCGAGATATGGGTTCGCTCGTAGGCATGTGAAGTATCCACCCCCGGCCCGATGAGGGCAACCTCGGCTCGCCCCCCCGACCTCCAATATTGGCTTCCGTCGCTGGCGTAATAGGGATAGATGTCGGGTTTTAGGTCCACGCCATTCTTCTCCGCGATACTCCGAATTTTATCGGTAAAGCGGCGAGAATAGGGGCCGCTTGAATCCTTTACGCAGACGGAACAGTGGAACTCGCTCCCTTGTTGGCCATTGCCAACAACCGCCATATCCAGTACGAGGAGTTCGGCAAGGTCATCGGGGAGTCCGTCCACACCGCCGTGCCCAACCTCCTCAAAGTTACTAATGAGAACGCTTGTTCGCCGCATCGGAGTGACGCCTGCATCGCTGATGGCTTTGAGGGCAGCGAGAAGTGAAGCAACGCAAGCCTTGTCATCGAGGAACCGGCTCCTGATAAAGCCAGAACTCGCATTGAACACCACTCGTGGATCAAGATAAACGAAGTCACCCACCTCAATCCCGAGCATTCGCGTTTCCTCAGCGCTAGAGGTGACCTCGTCAAGGCGAATCTCGAGGGTGTCACCATTCCGGTCCTCGCTACCGGCTTTTTTGTTTACGTGTGTTGCGCCGTTGGTCAGAACGATTGAGCCAGCAATGCCTCGTCCACTCTTGGTCATTACGGTTACACCTTCGCTTTCAATACTGGACCAATTGATGCCTCCAATCGCACTCATGCGAAGCCGACCGCTCGGCTTGATCTCAGCCACCATCGCGCCGAGCGTATCGACGTGGGCAGTCAGGGCTCGAGGGCGCTCATCGGAAAGCCCGGGCATATTGGCAACGAGGGCTCCCTTATAGGTGCGTCCCGCATGAATACCAAAGACTTCAAGTTCTTGCTCTACGAAGCTAATGGCCCAGTCGGTGTCTCCCGTTGGACTGGGTGTATTGAGTAAGTCTATTAGTGTCTTACTCAGATAGTCGCGGTCAATCTCAAAGCGAGGCA
>JADLGZ010000223.1 GCA_020849075.1 Fimbriimonadaceae bacterium
CTTTGTTGACTCGGGCTTTAACCAACCGCGCACCGATGCTCAAGCATCGGAATTTGATGGCCTAGTGGACATCGTCGGCGAGGTGCCAATAGTCCATGCTTGCAATAGCGCGGGCGTCTTTCATGCTTCTAGGGAAATGCGCCAAATGGTCAGAGTCGGCATCTTTGCTTTCGGCATTGATCCCTATGATGTAACCAACGGCCAATTGCGGCCCGTGCTCTCATGGAACGCACGGGTAACTGCGCTGCGCAAGGTGCCAGCGGGGGCGACCGTCAGCTATAGCGAAACGTTTTCATGCGAGCGCGATACGAGGGTAGCAACCCTCGGTGTCGGGTACGGAGATGGTTATCCGCGGGCTCTTTCCAGCAAAGGTGTTGTGGCCTTTCATGGTCAACGCGCCCCGATCATCGGGCTCGTGTGCATGGACCAACTCCTTGTTGATGTCACTGACCTAGATCATGTTGGGATCGGAGATGTTGCCGAGCTTATTGGCCCGAGCGTGTCCGTTCGCGAGCTTGCCGAGTTGGCAGGGACAAATTGCCACGAGATTACAACCCGCATCATGGGCCGGGTGCCACGGCGATATCAGGGAAGTGGCTAGACTCGCAGGGTCTTCATTCGAGCTTGAATGGCCTGAATCGTCACGTCGCTAACGTGATGTTCGATGCCTTCTGCATCAAGCTCAGCCTGGCCTTGAGGCACTCCTAGAGAGACCAAGAAATTGACCACGGCTTCGTGTCGTACGCGGCACGCCAGGGCGAGTTCCATCCCCTTGGGGGTCAGTTGCACCGGCTTGTACGGAGTGAGTTCAACGAGGCCCTCGGCCTCAAGACGGCGCAGGGACTTAAAGGCGGTCGGGTGCGCGACCCCGAGACGCCAGGCAATTTCTGTCAATTTGGCGTGGCCATCTTCATCAATCAGATCCAAAATGGCTTCGACGTAGTCTTCGGCCAATTCAGCACGATGTGCATCGCGGGTTTGAATGTATCGGGCAGACTTCTGATCGCGCACTTGTCACCATATTAGCGGTGATTCCTCCCTATTTGCAAATGTGTGCTACAATAATTTTTTAGCCCAGACTACATTTAATGAGCCACCAATCGACTGAGCAATTTCGTTCCCTTCCCGAGGCGTTTCGATCAATTCCTGTACCTAAGGCGGGGTCGTGGCTACGCCGCTTCCTTGCGTTTGCGGGTCCGGGCTATCTGGTCAGCGTCGGATATATGGATCCCGGCAATTGGGGCACAGACCTAGCGGGCGGGAGCAAGTTTGGATACGCCCTTCTCTGGGTGATCCTCGCTTCGAACCTGATGGCGCAGTTCCTGCAGGTCTTGTGCGCTCGGCTTGGCCTTGTGACCGGCAAAGACCTTGCCATGGCTTGCCGCGATTACTACCCAAAACCTGTCGCAATGGTTCTTTGGTTCTTGTGCGAGATTGCCATTATTGCTTGTGACCTTGCAGAGGTCGTTGGGGCCGCAATCGCCCTTCACTTGCTGTTCGGCATACCTCTGCTTTACGGCGTCGTCATCACGGCTGCCGATGTCCTCCTCCTGCTCGCCCTGATGAGGTTTGGCTTTCGGAAAATTGAAGCCATCGTTGTGGTTTTAGTGGCCACCGTATTCGGCTGCTTCGCCGCCCAGATGTGGATGGCGGGCCCGGATTGGGGTGGAGTGGTTAAGGGCATGTTTGTTCCCAGCTTGCCGGGGAACGAGGCCTTGCTGATTTCGCTCGGAATCCTGGGAGCGACCGTTATGCCCCACAACCTCTATTTGCACAGTAGCATCGTCCAAACCCGCCACCCTCAGGAAGGAGCGAAAGGCCTAGATGAGGCGATCAAGTTCAATACGGTAGATACCATCGTTGCTTTGAGCCTCGCGTTTTTCGTGAATGCGGCCATCTTGATCCTAGCTGCTGCGGTCTTCTGGAAGACGGGCACGGTCATCGAGGAGATCGGTGATGCCCACAAGCTACTGACCGGCGTCTTGGGCGGGGCAAGCGCAACGGTCTTTGCGGTTGCGTTATTGGCATCTGGTCAAAGCAGCACCATCACCGGGACTCTTGCGGGCCAGATCGTAATGGAGGGTTTTCTGCGGATCAAGGTCAAACCCTGGGTTCGTCGTCTCCTCACGAGGAGTCTTGCGATTATCCCTGCGCTGATCTTGATTCATTCCAGTGGCGGCAAGGAAACGGTTCAGCTCTTGGTGCTATCTCAGGTCGTCCTCTCGATGCAACTTCCCTTTGCGATCTTCCCCTTGGTCGCCTTTACGACCAACAAGGCGAAGATGGGAGCCTACGCCAATAGGCCGTGGGCCGCGTGGGTCGGGTTTGCAATCGCAACGGTCATTTCAGGCTTGAACATCTGGTTACTTGACCAGACCGTCGGGCGCCAATGGGTCGTTGGAGGGCTTGCTGTGATGGCACTCTTCGCTGCTTGGGTGAAGTTTATCTACGGTCCCAAGCAGTCAGTGCCAACGTAGCGACGGAGAGGGTCGGGAATCTCGACCGTTCCATCGGCCCGCTGGTAGGTCTCAAGAAGGGCCGAGAAAAGCCTTGGAGTGGCCAAACCAGAACCGTTCAGGATATGTACAAACTCGGTTGGCCCGCCCTGCTCTCGCTTGAAACGAATGCGCGCCCTCCGGGCTTGGTAAGCCTCAAAGTTGGTCACGCTACTGATCTCCAAGTACCGTCCAACACCTGGGGACCAGACCTCCAAATCGTAGCACTTGCAACCCTTCTCGCCCATATCGCCGGCGCAAAGCAGAACAACTCGATAATGGAGCCCTAGGTTTTGGAGGACCTGCTCGGCATCGGCGAGCATGGATTCGTGTTCATCGTAGCTGGTTTCCGGCAAACAGAACTTGACCAACTCCACCTTATCGAATTGATGAATTCTGAGGAGCCCTCGCGTATCCTTGCCCGCCGCCCCGGCTTCGCGCCGGAAGCAGGCTGAATACGCCGCGTACTTTATCGGTAACTGCCAGACCTCCAAGATTTCATCGCGGTGAACATTTGTGACCGGAACCTCGGCGGTGGGAATCAAATACAAATTGTCCTGCGTTTTATAGAGGTCCTCTTCAAACTTCGGCAAATTGCCCGTCCCAATGAGGGACTCCGCATTCACGAGGTAGGGCGGATAGACTTCGCTATAACCCCTCTCTTCGGTCTGGAAGTCAATCATGTAGCTAATGAGGGCTCGCTGTAACCGCGCACCCATGCCCGTGAAGACCGGGAATCCGCTCCCGCTAATCTTTGCGCCGGCGGGGAAATCAAGGAGCTTCAGGCTCTCGCCGAGCTCCCAATGCGGCTTTGGCTCAAAGTCAAAATCTGGCTTCTCGCCCCATTCCCGAACCACCAAATTATCGTCCGCGTCCTTCCCGTCTGGAACACTCTCGTGCGGGAGGTTGGGGAACTGCAACTCTAGCATTGTCATGTGCTCCTCCAACTCTCGTTCTCGGCTCTCTAAGTTCTGAATCTGCTCTTTGAGTTGGCCCGTCTCGGCCTTGGCCAATTCCGCTTCATCCCGCTTGCCCTGTCCCATGAGAATGCCAATGGCTTTGCTCTTTTCGTTCATGGCCTTTCGCAGCTCATCCAGCTGGGCCTTTAGGGATCGGAACTCGCCATCAGCGACGAGAAACTCATGGGCAGGCACTTCGACCCCCTTCCTACGAGCCTGGGCGACAACAAAATCCATCTGCTCGCGGAGCAGCTTTCGGTCTAGCATTGAGGAGATTGTACTCGGGTGGCCCTATGGGGCCTTGCCAGTAAACCCACCGTAGGTCCGCCCGTTCCGGACAATGACCCAATCGGCGATCATGTCGGTTCCGGTTTCGACAACGCCGCCCCTAGGGACGCCCCGAAGGACAATAGGACGCTCGGACAAGTTCCCTCGGATGCGATCGCCCCGAAGGACGGGATTGTTGAGCCAAAGAAGTTCGGCCTCGTCATTGCCACAGGGAATATAGGCCCGAACTCGGAAGCGCTCACCCTTGCGACTTCTCAGTTGATCCAAGAAGTAAGCCCGACTCATGGAGGCGGCTTCATGGGCGGCCTTGGCCTCGCTGATCAGCACGACCTCTGGTGGAGGAGGTGGATCATGTAAGTGCATCAGTGCGCATCCGCCTTGCGAAAGCGCCAAGCCTACAAACAGAACCCATTTAGCCCAAGCCATACATGCCCTCTGCAGGGGATATTCCACAAGCGACAGCTAGGAAAATGCTAGTTTCAAGACCTCTTCGGCCCGTGAAACGTAGTGAATCTTCAGGCTTTCCCGCACTTCTTGCGGGACTTCGTGCAAGACGTCGCGTTTGTTGTCCTTGGGCAGAATCAAGAGGTGGACGCCCGCTCGATGGGCCGCCAACACCTTCTCCTTTATCCCGCCAACGGGCAACACTTGCCCGGTCAATGTGAGTTCCCCCGTCATGGCCAGCCTGGGCTTGGGGGTGCGATGGGCGAGAAGGCCAAGGAGAGCAACGAACATCGCCAACCCAGCGCTCGGGCCATCCTTGGGTACGGCTCCCGCGGGGACGTGGACATGGATCTCTTGTTGTTCTGTAGGCTGAAGGTCCACCCGTAGTGGCTGAGAGTGCGACTTGATGAAGCCGAGGGCGGCTGAGACGCTCTCCTTCATGACATCTCCTAGCTGGCCTGTAATGGTCAGGCCTCCCTTTCCCGGCATGATGGCGGCCTCAATGAAGAGAACGTCGCCTCCAACGGGTGTCCATGCCAACCCCATCGCCATACCGGGGCGCAAGGGGCGCTCCGCGACCTCATCGCGAAGGTACTTGGGGGGGCCCAGCGCTTCCTCGACCAACTTCTTGCTCACTTTCACCTTGGCCCGGCGGCCCTCGGCAAACTGACGGGTGACTTTGCGGACAATGCTCCCGATTGTTCGTTCAAGGCTCCGCACGCCGGCTTCCCGCGTGTAACTGGCGATTACTTCCCTCAGGACTGCCTCGGGGAACTCAATCTTGCTAGACGACAAGCCATGCTCTTCGACCTGTTTCGGAACCAGGTGTCGGCGGGCTATCTCAAACTTCTCGTTTTCCGTGTAGCTCTCGACTTCGATAACTTCCATACGATCGCGCAGAGCGGCGGGGATTGTGTCCATCCGGTTCGCAGTGGCAATGAAAAAAGTCTTACCGAGGTCAAAGGGAACGTCGAGGTAGTGATCTCGGAACGCATGGTTTTGCTCGGGGTCCAATACTTCGAGCAAGGCGCTGGATGGGTCGCCGCGAAAGTCACTTGAGAGCTTGTCAATTTCATCAAGGACAAACACCGGATTGTTGGATTCCGCGCGCCGCAGGTTCTGGATAATCTGCCCGGGCATGGCCCCAACATAGGTCCGGCGATGCCCCCTGATCTCCGCTTCATCGCGCATCCCGCCGAGCGATATTCGAACGAACTTGCGTCCCATTGCCTCGGCGATGGACCGCCCGAGAGACGTCTTTCCAACGCCCGGAGGGCCCACAAAGCAAAGAATGGGTTGACGAATGCGCCCTTCGCTCTTCACCTTTCGGACTGCGAGGAACTCGATGATTCGGTCCTTGGCGAGGGCTAGGCCGAAGTGGTCGCGGTTCAGTTCGGCCTGGACCTCCGCAAGGTCAAGATGATCTTCCGTGCTCCGCTCCCATGGCAAGGCGGCCATGGTCTCGAGGTAAGTTCTCGCAACCGCATGCTCGGGTGAGTGAGGGCTGATTCGGCGCAAGCGCTCTAGTTCACGGTTGATTTCGGGCCACGCGCTTTCCGGTAAACCCGACTCCGCCATCCGGTCGCGCAAGTTGTCCAGTTCCTCTTCCCAGTCCCCAAACTCACCGAGTTCTCGTTGAATAGCCTTCATTTGCTCTCGCAGGTAGTGATCTCGCTGGGAACGGCTGAGTTCAGACGATACTTCCTCGTGGACCTTGGAGGTCAATTCGAGCACCCGGACTTCTTTGTTCAGTATGTTGAGGAGCCCTTTCTGGCGCTCTAGGAGGGGGACCGTCTCTAAAATGCGTTGCTTCTCTTCCGGCGCAACCTGGAGGTGCGCCGCCACAAGGTCGGCCATCGTATTGGGCTCGGCTACGGCTTGGGAAAGATTACGGAGCTCATCCGGTAGCGCCGGCGACAAGAGAACCGCTTGCTCGAACATGCTGGCGATGGAACGACGCATGGCTTCGGCTTCGTCTTCTTGACCATCTTCAATGGCCGGTTCTTCGACCACCTCGATCTTGACCTGCATGAAGGGCTTTGTTTGTAGGACCTCATTCACTCGGAACCGGGAGAGCCCCTGCACGATCAGCCTAGTCGCATCTGGCATCTTGACCAAGGTCCGGATGATAGCTACACATCCGAAGCTGTAGAGATCTTCGACCCCCAATTCATCGGCAAATGGAGATCGTTGGGTGAGGACGGCAACCATTCGATCTTGAGCGACGCTTGCGTCGATCGCTTCAACACTGGATTGGCGGGAAACGCTCAGCGGAGCAATCAGGGTCGGGAAGATCACAGACTCGCGCAAAGGCAAGACGGGTAGAACCGCTGGAATGGCGGGAGATTCAACTATTTGTGCTTCGTCAACCAACACTGACGCAGACTCTGATTCCGGCTTGTTGGGTAACTTATTGGGCATCAGGATACGCTCCAAGTTTAGCTCATCGAGGGTCCTCAACCCTAGGACTCAAACGACCTCATTTCTCGACGAAAGCTCCTCCGATGGTCCGCGCTGATTTCCCGTACTTCGCCCACCACCCTCAGGATGTGTATCTGGATTCGGCGGCCACAACTCACAAGCCATCAGTAGTGATCGAAGCTGTCCGCGCATGTTATGAGAATTACGCCCCCATTCATCGAGGCTTATACCGATCTTCTGTAGAACTATCTGACCAATACGAGCAAGTCCGAAGCGTGGCTGCTGCCTTCATTGGAGCGGTTCCGGAAGAAATCATCTTCACCAAAAATGCTACAGAGGGTCTGAACCTCTTGGCGCACAGCTTGCCATTGGCCGGTTCTTGGAAAGAGGGGGACGAGGTTATCCTGTCGGTCGCCGACCACCATGCCGTGATCCTGCCTTGGCAGGAAGCCGCTAAGCGCCATGGCCTCGCCTTGCGGTTTTTGGAACTGGATGAACAGGGAGCGATTGACCTCGAATCCTTGCCCACCATCCTGAGTGATCGCACCCGAGCCATTGCGATCACCCATGTCTCCAATACGCTGGGATCAATTGCCGACCTTCCCCGTCTTCGACAGATTCTCACCTCGCGGGGGAGTGAAGCCGTGGTTATCGCTGATGCGTGCCAATCGGCACCGCACTTCCCTATTTCGGTCGGTTCACTCGGAGCAGATTTCTTGGTGTTCTCAGGCCACAAGCTCTATGCTCCCGCTGGTACTGGAGTTCTGTGGGGGAGGGAGAGCATGCTTGGCTCGCTGCCGCCCCTCCTAACGGGCGGCGACATGGTCGTTCAAGTCGGGCGGCTCGAAAGTGCTTATCTCCCACCGCCGCAGCGGTTCGAAGCAGGCACGC
>JADLGZ010000224.1 GCA_020849075.1 Fimbriimonadaceae bacterium
AGCCGCTTCAAATGCGCCTGCGCGAGGGCAAGCGCCTCGTCAGGCCACAGGCTGGGAAAGCCGGTCTCGGACGCGCCTAAAGGCATTGAGAGCAAACTCCAAATCTTCCTGTGTATGGGCCGCGCTGGGCATCGTTCGAATACGCGCTTTGCCTCGCCCGACGGTGGGGAACACGATCGAAAGCGCATAGACGCCCTCGTCCCACAGCATGCGCTCCATGGCTTGCGCCTCGCCTTCATCACCAACATACACCGGCGTGATGGGGGTTTCGCTACCCATCGTGTCAAAGCCCGCTTCGTTGAGGGCATTCTTCCACCAGCGCGTGTTGTTCCAAAGGCGTTGCATGGGCTCTGGGTCGTTCTCCATCACATCGAGCGCGGCGATCAATGCGGCTGCAACCATCGGCGGAAGGGCCGTGCTAAATAAATAGGGACGGCCCCGGTTAATCAGCCATTCCTTCAGGTTCTTCGAGCCCGCGATATAGCCTCCAACGGCACCGAGAGCCTTGCTTAGGGTGCCGAGCTGGATATCCACTCGCCCGTAAAGGTCGAAATGTGATGCAGTACCCGCACCGTTCTTACCGAGTACGCCGCTGGCGTGTGCATCGTCCACCATGACGAACGCGTTGTACTTCTCAGCGAGTTCGACGATGGCAGGTAAGGGCGCAATGTCACCGTCCATGCTAAAAACGCCGTCGGTGATGATCATGCGCTTCTCGAAGTTCTGGGTTCGGGTCAGAATCTCTTCGAGTTGACCCATGTCCTTGTGGCCGTAAACAAAGCCCTCCGACTTCTTGTACTTCGCCGGCGAGAGTCGTACGCCATCAATGATCGAGGCGTGGTTTAGCTCGTCGCTGATCACGACATCTTTGCCCGTCAGGACAGCCGGAATACATCCTGAATTCGCAGTAAAGCCACTGGTGAAAGCCAACACAGACTCGACTTTCTTGAACTTGGCTAAGCGTTCTTCGAGTTCATCGTGCACTGACATCGTGCCGCCGATCCAACGCACGGCCCCGGCCCCAACGCCCCATTTCTCGATCGCCTCAAGGGCAGCTTGCCGCACCTTAGGATGATTCGCCAGCCCCAGATAATTGTTCGATGACAGGTTGACGACCTCCTTGCCGTCCATCATCACGCGGCCCCCGGCGGGCGATTCCAAAATCCTGGGTTTCTTGTAAAGGTTCTGGTCTCGAAGGGTCTGTAACTGACCCCCTAGCCATTCCTGCAACGCTGCATTCATGCGCTACAGTGTAACCCGTGTGGCACGACGAAATGCGCGAGATCTTGCGGGGCGACATTCTGGAGGCGACCCCAGCAATGGTGGGGGTTGACATTGTCTTTGGTGAACTCCGAGCCCGAATTGTTGAAGCCGAAGCCTATGCCGGTGATCCCGGTAGTCACGCATTTCGTGGCATAACCCCCCGCACAAAGGTCATGTTTGGGCCGCCGGGCTTCGCTTACGTCTATTTCACCTACGGCAACCATTGGATGCTCAATGTGACGGCGCGCCCCGAGGGGTTACCGGGGGCCATACTCATTCGGGCTGCTCAACCATTGCGGGGCCTTGAACTCATGTTCGCACGGCGTGAAAAGGCCCGGCGCAAGGAAGACCTGATGAGCGGCCCCGGCAAGTTGGCGCAGGCCCTTCAAGTGAACAAAGCCCACTATGGCCTTGATCTCCTAGACCCTGAGGGGATGATTCGGCTGGAGCCCGGAGAACAGGCGACCAACATCCTCGTTGGACGCCGGATCGGCATTACCGCCGGTAAAGGAGATGAATTGCCTTGGCGATTTATGGATGCGAACGCTCTGCCTTACGTCAGCTCGCCTAAGCCGCGAGATAGATAGGCAAATTACATGCAAGCAGTACCACACCGAGAACTAACGCGTCTCGTATACTTGGCAACATGAACCGATTGGGATGGGTTGGATTAGCTTGTTTGGCCACTACTCAAGCTTGGGCTTGGGGTGATTTGGGGCATCAGACAGTAGCGGCAATCGCGTGGAAACGGATTGATCAGAAGGTGAAGATTGAAGTCGCGCATATTTTGATGCGTGGTGACTCCGTAGATGGCCAAAGAAATAATGAGCCGTTTACTCACAAGCTCACCGTACCAACCATTCCAGATGCACTTCTGACAACGGCCTACCTAGATGAATACGTCCAACCCATCTTTGTTCAATCTGCGACTTGGCCCGACGACATCAAAAGAGGAAAGAGTCTGAACTTTGACAGCTTCATTGATGAACTCAATGTAACCTTCTCGCACGATCACGTTGGGGATACGGAGAAGGAGCGTTGCAAGTCGTGGCACTACCTGGATTACCCCCTCGTGATGAACGCGGACGGTACGGTAGCTGAAGGAAAGGTAGAGCAGTATCCATTCTCCCCCTCAAACGCCGTGAGCGCACTGAATGAGGTTATCAAGCCTCGACTCAGCCCGATTCCCATGGACGGAAAAACCACGCCCGACAAGCGAGCTGTCTATCTGTTCTTCTTAAATCACATTGTGGGGGACCTTCACCAGCCCCTTCACTGTGTTTCCGTCTACGGGTCTCAGTTTCCAAAGCTGGGAGATGCGGGAGGAAATCTATTCACCTTGGCCAACAAGAGCAATCTGCACCGGGTCTGGGACGGCGGGATTGACCAAGCAGCCAAAGATGCCGGTTTGCAGCGCCGAGGAGCAATGACGGCCTTTGCAATTGAAATGGCGGGAAAGTGGGTGGCTAAGTCGGACGATCAACCGAAAATCGCCGAGGTGGAGAAGCAGGATCCATTGCGCTGGGTCATTGAGGGTCGTGACCTTGCAATCTCCACCGCCTATGCGGGCATCAAGATGGGTGACTCGCCCTCGCCAGAGTACTTGACGAAAGTCGGGGAGGCCTGCAAATCCCAGGCCATACTTGCGGGATATCGCCTCGGTGAGGCCTTAAATCGCTTGCTAAAGTAGGGCCTACTTTAGAGCAACCCACGCCACACCGCGCCCAGTCGTGATGAGCATGGTCTTGCCATCCTTTCCCCCTAAGGCTATATTTGTCCCTCGGAAGGGCAGATGTCCAAGGTAGCTACCCTTGGGGCTCAGGGCCCAGATTCCACCCGGTCCGGTTGAAAAGATATTTCCATCGCGATCACACCGGATACCGTCGGCGCCTCCTTGGCCATCAATACCCTTCTCCTTTGCCAGCGCATTGAGATCTGCAAATAGGGTGGCTTCGTCAGTCTGGGCACCATCTTTCCCGATCTCAAAACTCATGATTCGACCAGCTGAATACTCGGTGACATAGGCGCGGTTCTTGTGAAATGCAATACCATTGGGTCGGCTCAACCCCGGTGTAAGGAGAGAGACCTTTCCTTTTTGATCAACTCGAATGACGCCAGAATGTTCGAACTCCAGGGAATCTGGAGACACAAACCAATTGGCGTGGGTCACGTAAACCGAGCCGTTGGAATGCAACGCTAGGTCGTTCATTCCGCCAAGCTTCTTGCCATCGTAGGAGTTCGCCAACACCTTCGCTTCGCTAGGCGCAGACTCCTTCCAAGAGACGATCTGCCGATGGGTCGTATCAACTTGAAAAACCATACCCTTGCCATCCGACGCAGAGCCGACCGCTTTGCCCGAAGGTTTGCGAATCTCCTTCGGCTCTGCATCGCCGGGTTTCCAAGCCAATACGGTGTCATTGGCCATGTCACAAAAAACAAACTGCGTCCCTGTCCAAGTTGGACCCTCCGTAAAGCCATAGCCAGTTTTGATGGTGACGGGCTCGCCAACGAACGGATTCGTGACAACAAAAGTCAGAAGTAATGGAATCACTGTCGCCATCATACACGCCTCTCCATGAGTTTTTGTGCCGCCGCCCATGACCTGGCAATGTCCGCGACAAGAAGCGAATATCCTCCATCGCTTTCCGCGCTTTGTTGGCGAAGAATGTAGGCCGGGTGGAGCGTAGCCACGGCGGTTTTGGCATAGGCGCACGGGAAGTACTTGCCCCGTTCCAGGGTGATTTTGAAGTCTCGCTTGATCAAGTTCCGGGCGCTGGGGGCACCCACGCACAGGATGACTTGGGGGGCAAGAATCCCCAGCTGAGGTTCCAACCATTGGCGACAAGCATTCACTTCTACATCGGTTGGAGGGCGATTTATGGGCTTTCCGGTACCCCAGTCGCAAGCTCGGCACTTAACGGTGTTGCAGATGTAAACATCCCCCCGGGACAGGTGATTGTCAGCAAGAGCTCGGTCTAACATGGTGCCCGCCTTTCCCACGAATGGGCGTCCGGTTTCGTCTTCCTTATCGCCGGGCCCTTCGCCCACCAAAACCAGTGGTGAATGAGGATTACCTTCTCCAAACACGACATTACGCCGTCGTTCGCTGAGCGAACAAGCAACACAACGTGACGCCTGCTCGCGCAAGGTATTGAGAAGTAAGATATCCGCCATCGAAAGCTATTCTATCTCTGCCCTTGAACTCTGAATCTTTGACTGATGGACCTCGCCCGACTTAGCATTTGGATCAGCCTAGCTTGGTGCATCACCCTTGTGGCATGCGGTCGAGCCCCTGCACGACCCGTGAAGAGAAATCCAGCCAAAATGCGAACGGCCGATCCGACATGGAAACAAGCGGCCAGTGAGGCGCGGACCATCAGCCCTCGCAAATGGACCCAAGACCAACTCTCCGAGTTTGTCCTTCATGAAGGTGGGGAGGACCAGAAGATCGTTGCCTTGACCTTTGATGATGGCCCCCATGCTTCAAGTACCCAAGCTATCCTCGCGATCCTCCGTCAAGAAAACGTCCGCGCCACGTTCTTTGTCGTTGGTTTTATGGCCAAGAAGCGCCCCGATTTGGTGCGGGCTGCCTTCAGAGAGGGTCATGAGATTGGCAATCATAGCTTCAGCCACGCGAGCCTGACTAAAGTTCCATACTCCAAAATCGTCACCGACTATCTAGCAGCGAGTGATGTGATCCGAGCAGTGACTGGATCAAACCCACGATACTGCCGTCCGCCAGGAGGAGACTCTAGCACCGTAGTTTTGGAGGCCGCGGCCGACTTGGGAATGACGTCTGTCTTTTGGACAAGCAACCCAGGAGACACCAATCGTTTGGGTGACCATGAGGTCTTCCGTCGCAGCGTGAATCGGCTTGCGCCGGGAGGGATTATCCTGTTACATGATGGCCCCAAGGATACGCTTAGGGCACTTGTCCGACTCATTCGGACGGCGAAAATGGCGGGCTATCGCTTCGTCAGCCTAGATGAGATTAAGAATAGCGGTGCAATAGCGAAGTCAGCCAAGAAACGAGAAGCTACCATGTCTTGGTAAGATGACCGAATGCGATCTCTCGCAACTCTTCTCCTGGCCCTAGTAACCGTTTCCGGACAAGCTCAAGACCGAGCAACCCTTGACCGAATCATTGATGAAGGCAAGAATCATAGCCAAGCGATGAAGCTCTTAGGGCACATTTCCCATAAGATTGGCCCGCGCCTGAGCACAAGCTATGGGTTGGATAATGCCTATAACTGGACCCAGAAGACCTTTAAGAGTTTCGGTTGTAAGAACGTGCATTTGGAGCAGTGGGGAGAGTGGCCCGTTGGTTTTCAAAGAGGTAAGAGCTCCGGAAAGATGCTTGGCGAGCATGCAAGAACCTTTGAGTTTACGACTCCTAGTTGGACTCAGGGAACCGATGGGCCAAAGCGAGGCAAAGCGGTTCTTGCCCCCAGAACCAAGGAAGAGTTCGATCAACGAAAAGATCAGCTCAAGGGAGCGTGGCTAATCTACACAACGCCCCCGCCCAGAGTTATGCGAGGGCAGAATCCCACCCCAGAACAACAGGCCGCGCTTGATCTGCAAAAGGCGATTCTTGAGGCTGGCATCCTCGGAACCGTGCAGGCCAGCAGCAATGAACTAGTCATCACGAGTGGGTCATGGCAAGACAAGACCTTTGAAAACCATCCCTCAAATGTCTCCATTACGGTACGCAAGTCGGATATGGAAGCCATCGTGAAGGCGATGGACGGGCTCAAGCCAGTTGAGCTGGAGTTCAACCTCAAGCACACCTGGATCAAGGGACCCCGCAAGTTCTACAATGTCATTGCTGAGATTCCTGGCTCGACGAAATCCGATGAAGTCGTCATTGTGGGAGGCCACTTGGACTCTTGGGACGGCCCCGGTAGCCAGGGTACGGCCGACAATGGAACTGGAGTGACCGCGGCCCTAGAAGCGGCGCGAATACTGAACAAGGCGGGAGCCAAACCGGCCCGTACCATTCGGTTCATATTGTTTACCGGTGAAGAACAGGGACTTTTTGGATCCCGTGAGTATGTAAAGCAGCATGCTAATGAGCTCAGCAAGATTTCCTGCGTTTTCATTGAAGATGGAGGGGCAAACCCCGAGAGTGGCACCTATGGGTTAGCATCCATGGCGCCGTTTCTGCAGGTGATTGCCGACATCAGCACCGCCGCCTTCCCTGAGCTTCCGATGAAAATCCGTACGGTTGATCGAATGCCTCGCGGTGGAGGGAGCGATCATGCGCCTTTCAATCAGGCCGGGGTACCGGCATTCTTCTGGGACGAGGAGGGAACCCAAAGTTACACTTTTGTGCACCACACCCAGAATGATCGGATTGAGCACGTCCCCGCGAACTACATGATTCAGTCCGCTACAAATGAGGCCGTAGCCGCCTTTGTAATGGCATCGGTTCCTGAAATGATGCCTAGGGAAACTCCGGCACAGTGAAGAGCCGTAACTAACTTTCCAAGAAAGCCCGAGTCCACCCGCGCACCGAGTTAAGGTGCCAGACCTCTTCAGCCCGCGCAAGCTCATGCAGGGTGATAGCCTGAACACGGACAAGCCCTTTGGCGATGGCGTTTGCCCTTGCTAGGCCGGGAAGTAAACCAGCCGACTCGGGTGGGGTCACCCGAACCCCATCTAGCTTGGCCACCACATTCCCAGTGGTGAATTCCGTAACTTCACCCTTCTCATTCCAGAGCAATGTTTCGTCCACATCCGGACAACACCTTCTGGCTCGAGTAAAGAGTGCCCGCCGCGTAGACTTATGCGCAAGCTTTGGAGCGCATGAATCTACCGGCCATGGACAGAGCCGATAAGTGACTTGGCCTGGAAATGCTGATACGTGAGTGACCTCCGTGCCAACTTGTCCATCCACACCGCACTTTAGCCTCACTAGCAGTGGCGGCTGGCCGAAGTCCTTGGGCTCCCAATTAGGTGCGACAAATCCACAGTGAGCGGCCGTTGCCCGCATACGGGCCAGTCGCGCCTCGGCGAACGAAACCCGGTCGCCATTCCAGATGGCAGTTTCCAAGACCTGGCATGGGCCCAGGGGATCGAGAGCCAGCATTTTGGAATGACACTCCTCCCATTCTTCCAAAGGATCGCTATCCCATACGATCCCGCCACCCACGCCATATTCAGCTCGCCCGTTTTGAATTACTAGAGTTCGAATGGCAACGTTGAAGCTTGCCCTATTTTCCGGCCCCATCCATCCAATAGCTCCGCAATAAACACCACGTGGCGACTGCTCAAGCTCAGCGATGGCTTGGGTGGTTTCAATCTTCGGTGCCCCGACTACCGAGGCGCATGGGAATAGCGCTCTAAAGAGTGAGGTAGTGCTGTGGGTCACCTGGGCGGTTATGGTTGAGGTCATTTGCCAGACGCTCCCGTGAGCAGCTACCTCGAACAGCTTTGGTACCTGAACAGAGCCAATTTGGGCAACCCGACCAAGGTCATTACGGATCATATCCACGATCATCAAGTTTTCGGCACGATCCTTCTCCGAACTAGCTAGTACATCTGGAGGCAACGAAATGGGCCGCGTACCCTTCATTGGCTGAGTCGTGACCAAGTGGTCATTGCGACGGAAAAACAACTCAGGACTTAGGGACAGTATAGTGAGGTCATCGTAGACCAGTAGGGCGCCGTGCTCCGGAACGTGCTCCTCGCATAGGGCACAGAACATGTCGCCTGGGTCACCCTGCAACTCTCCTTCGAGGCGGAAAGTATGGTTCACTTGATAGGTTCGCCCCTCCCGGAGCATGGCCTTGATCCTCTTAATATCGCGGAAATAGGCGTACTTCGGGATGGTCACCTTCAGTCCCGAGCCAAAGTCCGCCAGGCTACCTTGAGTTAGGAACTCATAGGGCTCTTGCCGCTCGTAGGTCGCAAAACGAACAAGCGGCGCTGAGTTGCCCTGTACTACTTGGAAGCCATCAAAGGCGGGGGCTGCATCATACGATACAAATCCCACTACAAAAAGGGATTGAGCTTGAGCTTCCGCCCACTCAAGGATTGGAACGACCTCATCAAGCGTTGTGGCCGAGCGTGCTTCGATGGGTTCTCGAAACTCCATCCACCCGCCCCCCGACCGCAAAAGGGCCACTCCAGAAGAGCAGCGATCCGGCCGCCAGAAACTATTCATCTTTCGATACGCTGTCTTCAAACATCTTACGGAGACGCTCTTGTTCAGCCCGCTTGCGTTCTCGGTCGCGAACGTCGTCAATGTACTCATTGAATTGTTCGCGTTCGCGCTTGGCATCCTTCGATGATCGCCGCATGCCGTCCTTTACCGCCACGCCTCGGCGGTATCGAATGGGCAACATGTCCGATGCCCACGCCCAAGCGAGCGCCATCGGGAGTCCACAGGCCAGTCCGACTATTGGAGAGTTACTGGACCCAATAATCAGGATCGCGATGACCGCCGTCAGGAGGCAGAATGGTTTTGCCTGGATATTGATCCCCCAAAAACAGATCATGTGATAGGAGTTACGGGCACCCCAAATCATCGTGATGGCCGAAGCA
This sequence comes from Fimbriimonadaceae bacterium, assembly GCA_020849075.1. Taxonomy (GTDB): domain Bacteria; phylum Armatimonadota; class Fimbriimonadia; order Fimbriimonadales; family Fimbriimonadaceae; genus JAFLBD01. The sequence continues at coordinate 8,809 of JADLGZ010000224.1, forward strand.
GGCAAGATTGACCCATAAAGGGTTGCACCATTCTCTGCCATCCCAGCGAGCGCCGCAGAAGCCGAACCCAGAAGGGCAAACACGAAGAAGCCCACGAGAAAGGGACCCGAGCGCATGTCGCTCTCGACCTGTTGCCCAAAACTCCAAAGCCACCAGCAACCAAAGAGAATTGAAAGTACCCCCGAGCTAGCCATAGCAAACGGGTAGGTGAGGGCGGTCCAAGGCTGAATGCCAAACGTGTTTGAGTTGAATGCGAGCCATTGGAACACGCCCGAATCCTGCGTAACCCAACTTGCTAAGAAACAAACTACGATGGCAATTATTAGGCCAAGCGTGGCCGGTGCCTTCGTACTACGCAATCTCATCATCGGGTTCATTTGTAGATTGTGACGGATCGCGTCGCCCCGATTCGCTACACTATTGGTTCCCTATGAAGTTGGCCCTCTGCCTTGGTTTCGCCATGCTAGCCGCATGCACATTCCCTAGCACCATATGCATTGATCCTGGGCACCCGAGCGAGGTAGGGCGAGGCACGACGGGAAAGCGCATCAGCGAACTTGAGGCCGTGTGGCTCGTTGCCAAGGAACTCAAGCCGATTCTCGAAAGGCAAGGGCATAAGGTCGTCATGACCAAGTCCACCATGAACGAAATGGTGCGCAACCAGAAGCGCGCCGAAATCGCCAATAGGTTGAAGGCAGACCTCCTTTTGCGTCTGCACTGTGATGCGGCGAATGAGTCAGGCTTTGCCACTTTCTTTCCCGCCCGGCAAGGCACGGTGGGTGGCGTCACTGGCCCCAGCCAATCGGTGATGGACGCGAGCCGAGCATTGTCCCACCCTTTTCATGAAGCGGTCATGAAAATCCTTAAAGGAAACCTCAACGATCGGGGAGTGCGCGATGAATCGAAGACCGCCGTCGGCGCGAAGCAAGGCGCCCTGACCGGCTCAATCTTCAGTAAGGTGCCCGTACTACTTGTCGAAATGGCGGTTCTCAACAAGGAAAGTGACGACAAATTCATGGCGAGTGCAAAGGGGCGGCTTCTCATGGCCAAGGCGCTCGCCGCCGGGGTTGATGCCGCCCTCAAGGCACGCGCCAAATAACGTACTGAATGCCACCCGCGAACGGCGTAGCGCCTTGCCCAATCAGCAGCTTCTCGAGTTCAGGCGTGATACGACTGACCCGAGTTAGCAGAGCGTAAGGCCGTTTTATTCTCTCCAAGTCTCCCGCTGACTCAGCGACCCTAACCACAGCGTTGGCATAGAAAACAACCGAGGGATGGCTCGTTTCCTGAAGCAACGTCTTGGCCCCGGGTCGCTTCGACATTTGATAAACCACAATCGGCAGTTTCCGATCTCGTGCCAGTTTCGTGCAATAGTGCAACTCCTCTTGGTAGGGCGCGTTGTATTTCAGCTCGTCCCCAGGCTTTGCAAACGGTGCGCCGCCGTAGTACCACCATTGCCCTACATTGACCAGTAAGGACACAATTAAAATCCCAACTGCCGGAGCAAGCAAGGGCCGCAGCGGCCGGACCTCACCTCGGGTCCGCCAGCGATCCGCAGCATAGATCGCCAAGATAACGATCATTGCCGGCACGGCTGGCAATACATAGTGCATTAGCTTCGCACCTGTGACGGTAAAGAATGCGAAAACAGTGATAAACCAACGAAAATTGTAGCGAACGAAGGCGTCGTGCGGCGCCAGAGCCTTCCACGCTTTCGGAAGGGCAAGCGACCATGGGAATGCGCCGAACAGCAAGATGGGGAGATAAACGAAGAGCCCCGCCAGACGGTTGGGTGTATGAGCAATGTCGCCGCCTGAGAAGCGGCCAAGGTTCTGCCGAATCAAGAATTCCTGAACGAAGAGCTCTCGATTGGTAAGAAAAGCGGGCACGGTCCACGAAGCTACCACTGCCAAGAAGATCAACCCCCCAAGCCCCCAGTACCCAGCAAACTTTGGACGGAGTGCAGGCTCGCGCCAATAGGTGCAACCCATCAAGATTAAGAATAGGATGACGCCTACCGGACCTTTGGCGAGTACGGAAACTCCGAGCCATAACGCCGTGAGCAACCGCCAACGCCGACCATCGGTCAAGGATCGCCAAAAAGAATAGCTCGCGGCCATTTCCGCAAGAACCAATGGCATGTCCGTCATCAACTGCCGACTGCATGCGACAACGAGCAGAGAACTGGCCAGCATGAGCGCGGCAAGAT
>JADLGZ010000225.1 GCA_020849075.1 Fimbriimonadaceae bacterium
CGCTGAAAGAGTGTGTTCTTGATGACATGCAATTCGCCGCCCTTGGCTCGCAGGTCGCTGCGCAACTTTTGAACTTGCTTGACCGAAAGGCCGCGGTAGTCGGTAAAGACTACGCCTTTGGACTTGGTGTACCAGTCCTGCGTCCTCGCAATCATTTGCGCTTTTTCTGCGGTGCCCTCGGCCTGGTAGGCGGGGGCTTTTTCTGCGGTAGGCATACGTTTGCTTGACCCGCTCGGCAGACATGAAAAAAGCCTGCGGCCGAAACGATCGCCGCAAGCCTGAACCCAGTTCAATGTATGAACTGGCTAGCTATTTTGTTCGCGATCCCTCGGCGCGCCAGCCTTGAGGCTGATTATGGCGATTGCCACGCTGCTGTCAACAGGTTAGAAAGGATTATGACACCGTTGGGGGCGAAAATCAAGGGGCAGGCCGAGCTTGCGGTCTTGAGGTGCGAACTGCGCTGCTGTTCCCTAGGGCCGCGGCCCTGTAGGGCCTAACTTTATAGCTAAAGTATCCTGAGGTGACAAGCGGGGAAGAGTCGGCCAGTTTCTGGGCCGCGGCATCATCCTTGGCGATGACCAGCATGGTACGAGAGCCATCATCCATGTATTGCCCGGCAATGATGAGTTGCCCGGACTTGGCGCAAGTCGTCATAAACGTCGCATCATGATTTTTGACGGCTTGTTGCGAACCATCGGTCGCAGACGAGTTCGCTGACTTCTCAGAAAAGTCAATAGCGTAGACATTCTGCCCGTTAACCATGCCTCCAGCTACTGAGAAACCGGATGCGCTCCCACTGGCAGTTGCGCTTCCATTAGCTCTTGCTGTTCCGGAAGCAGAACTTTGGGAAACGCCTTCGGCAGTCACGGTACCCTCACCCTGCACTTGCGATGTCTGAGCCCAAGCCAAACTAATACCGATCAAAGTGACGAGGGTGGTTAGCATTAATGTTCGCTTCTTCATGAGTCTCTAAAAGATAGACGAGGCACGCCGCAAGGAGGTTCATTGGGCAAAATGTTAGATTCTGCGATCCAATTCGAGTCCTAGTGTTCATTATAGGGTTATGAGAAACCCGTTCATACTCAGTTTCTTGGCGGTTGCTGCGACTACCAGCGCGGTTGTCATCCGCCATGATGTAGAAGATCAACTCTACAAAGACCTTGCTAGCCAGACGCAGTACGCGTGTGTTGGCCGAATTGATTCAACCGAGGATGACGATTCCTTTATCGCCTCGGGAGTCTATATTGGGGCGCACAATGGCAGTGCGTGGCTATTGACGGCGGCGCATAACAATCTGGGTGCAGCTTCGGCGGCCACGGTGAAGTTCGGCGAGGACACGTACACACTGGATCGCACAAGTTGGCTTGACTACTCGGGCGGCAGCTTAGTGCCTGGTAAGAATGACCTGGCACTAATCAAGATTCTGGATCTTGAGAATGCGCCAACCGCTGCCCGCTTTGTGAGTTCGAAATTGGTGATTGGAGCGGCGGGTGCCAACAAGCCAATAGGAACGAGTGTTGGTTTTGGAAAGTCGGGGAATGGCAACACGGGTTGGGCTGGCGATCCGGGCATCAAGCGTGGCTTTAAGAACCGACTAGAGTTTGTCGACCTTCACATAGATGCGGGCGAGAACTCAGTTGACTACTGGGGGTACTGGTCTGACTTTGATAATGGAGCCGCCAGCGGAAACCAGTTAAACATTCCCCCATTAATTGTGTCAAGTGCAGCACAACTTGACCTCGAGGGCATCACGGCACCAGGCGACAGCGGCGGTGGTCTGTTTGCAATTAAGGATGGGGCCGAAAGACTCGTGGGCATCACCTCAACCTCATCACCGGGGATCGGCGGCGTGGATGGGGCCTATGGATCGAAAACGAGGTGGACTGCCATCACGGCTACAAGTTCTGCTTGGATTACTCAAAGGACCGGGATTGCTGCCGTACCGGAGCCTAACGCGTTCTTTGCGTTAGGCTTCGGAATTGTGTCTCTGATGCGTCGCAAATTTAGGCGCTAGCCGGAAGCGGGAGTCCCATGGCCACCATCCATTCCCGAAGCTGAGCTGATCTCGTAGCTACTTCGTCTGGTAGTGAGAACGGGCGACCGCGTGCATCAATGATGATCCCAACTGTGCCGCCTTCAAATGCCTGCGTGATCGCTTTACCCTTGCCTGCCCCGAGGTCGAGTTGCTTATGGGGGGTGACGGTTAGTGTCTTGAACTCATTCCGTCCGCAGGGGATGACCTTGATCTGTCCGTAGGTGACGCTATGGTTCTCGCCATCGCCGCTCACGGTGACCGCTACTTCAGGTTGCTTCAGATTGCCGACCGGAGCAATGCAGTGTCCGCACTTGACGATACAGTCGTATTCAAAGACTTGCTTAGCAGCTTCATAGAAGTGCTCGCTCAGCACTCCGAGGTGAGGCATCATGAAAATGGAGTCCACGGTGAGCATAGTCACTCCTTCTGGCTGGTAAGCATCCATCATCATGAGCGCGCTCTGGGCCCGTAGTGGCGCATGGCTCAACACCCCACCCGATCCAATCACCATGTTGAGATCCATCATCTTGATCAGGGTGTCGCCTGATTGAACCTGGTCAAAAATCTGACCCACATCCCGTTGTTGAGCGGTGCCCGTCAGGGAGCGCGCCAAGGACTTGTGGTGATTAAAGGCTAGTCGTAACGCTTCGCGGCTGACCGCATGCTCAATCAGTAGGTCTTCATATGCCTGCGGAATTGTTGTCGGCCGAATCATCTTGTTGCGCAAGCGATTACGAACATCTTTAGGGTCAATGTTGAAGGGGAGCCAGCGAACAATATTATCAATACCAGTCTCCTTAAGGACATTACAGATGGAGTAGCTCATTCCGAGGTTCGCCGAAACCGTGCGATTGTAAATGCCTTGGAATACCGAAAACACGTCCGTCGTCGCTCCGCCAATATCCACGCCAAGGACGTTGATGCCTTCTTGGTCTGCGTAGGCCTTCATAAGCTTGCCCACCGCATTTGGGGTCGCCATGACTTCTTCGCTGGCCCACTCCAAGAGCTTGTTGTAGCCTGGAGCCTGCTGCATGACGTGCTCCAAGAAGAGCTCATGGATCTCGTCGCGAGCAGGATCTAGGTTCTCGCGATCCATTGTCGGGCGCAAGTTGTCTACCATCTTGACGGCGATGTCTTTTCCGAGGACTTCCGCAACCTCTTCGCGAACTTCAATATTCCCGGCGAAGATGAGGGGCAACTTCATATCGCCAAACCGAGGCTTGGGGTCGGCCCGGCGGACGACTTCTGCCATTTCAATCAAGTGCGATCGCGTACCACCATCCGTGCCCCCAGACATCAAAATAATGTCTGGTCGAAGCTGCCGGAGGCGCTCAACCTTCTGAAACTCCTTCCGACCATCGTTGATGGCTAAGGTGTCCATCAAGATTGCGCCGGCTCCCAAGGCGGCCCGCTCCGCCGACTCCGCACTCATTTCCTTGACCACACCCGCAACCATCATTTGCAAGCCACCACCGGCCGAACTGGTTGAAACATAAATATCCGCACCTTCAAGGTCATTGGACCGGGTATCTACCACTTGGCCTTCCTTCAGGAGTTTGTATACGTGGTTATCTTTGATCAGCGATCGTCGCCCTTTCTTGAAGCCTTCGGATTCGGGCACTTCTTCGCCGGTGATTTCCTCAAGTTCGGTCATCGCGTTTAGAACGCCGACGGTAACGTCCTCAAAGGGCTTCTCCACAGTGGTCGGGGCCTCACCTCGGGCGACCAAACGATAGTCGCCCTGCGGGTTTCGTTCAATGAGAATAGCCTTCGTCGTGGTGGAACCACAGTCGGTCGCGACAATACGCTTGATGTCCTGCGCCATGCGGCCCATTATGCACCAAATGGAGCAGTCGTCTATACTCA